>NZ_JBQZXC010000098.1:0-13986 GCF_053555815.1 Shigella sp. SIG6
CACACTTTCCTCTTTCAGAGTCAACCCTGAATTTCAGGATTTTTTCTCTTCAACCGAACCGGCTGTTTGTGTGAAGTGATTCACATCCGCCGTGTCGATGGAGGCGCATTATAGGGAGTCGGCTCAGGAAGACAAGCGGAAAAATGCATTTTTATTTCAACCGTTCATCTTTTAATCATTGCGCCGGTTTTTGCTGCTTTTTTATCGCTTGCGGCAGGTCTGCCAGGCTATTTAAAACCCAATCTGCCGCGTTTTCTGCTTCAGGTGTAATAGGTTTACCCGTACGCACCAGCACTTTTGTTCCCACGTTCGCCGCAACCGCTGCCTGCATATCTTCTAATTTATCGCCCACCATATAAGAAGCGGCCATATCAATATGCAAATAATCGCGTGCTGACAAAAGCATCCCCGGATGTGGTTTGCGGCAATCGCAGACCTGGCGAAACTCTTCAACGCTACCCTGCGGATGATGCGGGCAATAATAGATACCATCCAGATCGACATCTCGGTCCGCCAGCGACCAGTCCATCCACTCGGTCAGCGTTTCAAACTGTGCTTCGGTAAATTTACCGCGAGCAATGCCAGACTGGTTGGTTACTACCACCAGCGCAAAGCCCATTTTTTTTAGCTCGCGCATGGCGTCAATAACACCGTCGATAAATTCAAAGTTGTCGATCTCATGGACATAGCCGTGATCGACATTAATGGTGCCATCACGGTCAAGAAAAATTGCGGGTACGCTCTTCGCCACCTTTTATAGCTCCTTAATAAGGCATGGGACGCTAGTATCGCATGTTTCGACCTGCAAGAAAGTGCTCTTCGCATAAACCTGATTGATTTAGACGTCTGGATGCCTTAACATCCATTTCATTGACGGCGTTGCCCGTTTCAGGCATTCGAGATGCTACGACTAACTTAATGACGATAATAAATAATCAATGATAAAACTTTCGAATATCACCAAAGTGTTCCACCAGGGCACCCGCACCATCCAGGCGTTGAACAACGTCAGCCTGCATGTGCCAGCTGGACAAATTTATGGCGTTATCGGTGCCTCAGGCGCGGGTAAGAGTACGCTTATACGTTGTGTAAACCTGCTGGAGCGCCCAACCGAGGGTAGCGTGCTGGTCGATGGCCAGGAATTGACCACGCTGTCAGAATCCGAGTTGACCAAAGCTCGCCGCCAGATTGGTATGATTTTCCAGCATTTTAACCTGCTCTCTTCGCGTACTGTTTTTGGCAACGTGGCTCTGCCGCTGGAGCTGGACAACACACCGAAAGACGAGATCAAACGTCGCGTGACGGAATTGCTGTCATTGGTTGGTCTTGGCGATAAGCATGATAGCTACCCGTCGAATCTTTCCGGTGGGCAGAAACAACGTGTGGCGATTGCCCGTGCATTAGCCAGCAATCCCAAAGTATTGCTGTGTGATGAAGCCACCAGCGCGCTGGACCCGGCAACGACACGTTCTATTCTCGAACTGCTGAAAGACATTAACCGCCGTCTGGGTTTGACGATTCTGTTGATCACCCACGAAATGGACGTTGTGAAGCGTATTTGTGATTGCGTGGCGGTCATCAGCAATGGCGAACTGATCGAGCAGGACACGGTAAGTGAAGTGTTCTCGCATCCGAAAACGCCGCTGGCGCAGAAGTTTATTCAGTCGACCCTGCATCTGGATATCCCGGAAGATTACCAGGAACGTCTGCAAGCGGAGCCATTTACTGACTGCGTGCCGATGCTGCGTCTGGGGTTTACCGGTCAATCGGTCGATGCCCCACTGCTTTCTGAAACCGCGCGTCGTTTCAACGTCAACAACAACATTATTAGCGCGCAGATGGACTACGCCGGTGGCGTTAAATTCGGCATCATGCTGACTGAAATGCACGGCACACAACAAGATACGCAAGCCGCCATTGCCTGGCTGCAGGAACACCATGTAAAAGTAGAGGTACTGGGTTATGTCTGAGCCGATGATGTGGCTGCTGGTTCGTGGCGTATGGGAAACGCTGGCAATGACCTTCGTATCCGGATTTTTTGGGTTTGTGATTGGTCTGCCGGTTGGCGTTCTGCTTTATGTCACGCGTCCGGGGCAAATTATTGCTAACGCGAAGCTGTATCGTACCGTTTCTGCGATTGTGAACATTTTCCGTTCCATCCCGTTCATTATCTTGCTGGTATGGATGATTCCGTTTACCCGCGTTATTGTCGGTACATCGATTGGTTTGCAGGCAGCAATTGTTCCGTTAACCGTTGGTGCAGCACCGTTTATTGCCCGTATGGTCGAGAACGCTCTGCTGGAGATCCCAACCGGGTTAATTGAAGCTTCCCGCGCAATGGGTGCCACGCCAATGCAGATCGTCCGTAAAGTGCTGTTACCGGAAGCGTTGCCGGGTCTGGTGAATGCGGCAACTATCACCCTGATTACCCTGGTCGGTTATTCCGCGATGGGTGGTGCAGTCGGTGCCGGTGGTTTAGGTCAGATTGGCTATCAGTATGGCTACATCGGCTACAACGCGACGGTGATGAATACGGTACTGGTATTGCTGGTCATTCTGGTTTATTTAATTCAGTTCGCAGGCGACCGCATCGTCCGGGCTGTCACTCGCAAGTAACGTTCAACACAACATAAATAATTGAAGAAGGAATAAGGTATGGCGTTCAAATTCAAAACCTTTGCGGCAGTGGGAGCCCTGATTGGATCACTGGCACTGGTAGGCTGCGGTCAGGATGAAAAAGATCCAAACCACATTAAAGTCGGCGTGATTGTTGGTGCCGAACAGCAGGTAGCAGAAGTCGCGCAGAAAGTTGCGAAAGACAAATATGGCCTGGACGTTGAGCTGGTAACCTTCAACGACTATGTTCTGCCAAACGAAGCATTGAGCAAAGGCGATATCGACGCCAACGCCTTCCAGCATAAACCGTACCTTGATCAGCAACTGAAAGATCGTGGCTACAAACTGGTCGCAGTAGGCAACACTTTTGTTTATCCGATTGCTGGTTACTCCAAGAAAATCAAATCACTGGATGAACTGCAGGATGGTTCGCAGGTTGCCGTGCCAAACGATCCAACTAATCTTGGTCGTTCACTGCTGCTGCTGCAAAAAGTGGGCTTGATCAAACTGAAAGATGGCGTTGGCCTGCTGCCGACCGTTCTTGATGTTGTTGAGAACCCAAAAAATCTGAAAATTGTTGAACTGGAAGCACCGCAACTGCCGCGTTCTCTGGACGACGCGCAAATCGCTCTGGCAGTTATCAATACCACCTATGCCAGCCAGATTGGCCTGACTCCGGCGAAAGACGGTATCTTTGTCGAAGATAAAGACTCCCCATACGTAAACCTGATCGTAACGCGTGAAGATAACAAAGACGCCGAGAACGTGAAGAAATTCGTCCAGGCTTATCAGTCTGATGAAGTTTACGAAGCAGCAAACAAAGTGTTTAACGGCGGCGCTGTTAAAGGCTGGTAATTTTTAGGCTGTTTCCACAATTTGTAATATCATTCAGGACGGGCGCTTGCCCGTCTTGTCATTTTTACAAGCTCCTGATTCAATATTGACGTTTTGATCATACATTGAGGAAATACTATGCGTGCTTTACCGATCTGTTTAGTAGCACTCATGCTAAGCGGCTGTTCCATGTTAAGCAGATCCCCTGTCGAACCCGTTCAAAGCACTACACCCCAGCCGAAAGCGGAGCCTGCAAAACCGAAAGCGCCGCGCGCCACGCCGGTCCGAATTTATACCAATGCAGAAGAATTAGTCGGCAAACCGTTCCGCGATCTCGGTGAAGTCAGTGGCGACTCTTGCCAGGCCTCTAATCAGGACTCTCCGCCGAGCATTCCAACCGCACGTAAGCAGATGCAAATCAATGCCTCTAAAATGAAAGCCAATGCTGTATTACTGCATAGCTGCGAAGTCACCAGCGGTACGCCGGGCTGCTATCGTCAGGCTGTATGTATCGGCTCTGCGCTTAACATTACGGCGAAATGAGCAGTTTCCAGTTCGAGCAAATAGGCGTTATTCGCTCGCCCTATAAAGAAAAATTCGCCGTTCCGCGCCAGCCAGGTCTGGTAAAAAGCGCCAACGGCGAACTGCATCTCATTGCTTCCTACAACCAGGCCGACGCCGTTCGCGGCCTGGAAGCATTCAGCCATTTATGGATCCTTTTCGTCTTTCATCAAACGATGGAAGGCGGCTGGCGTCCGACTGTGCGTCCACCGCGCCTCGGCGGTAACGCCAGAATGGGGGTTTTCGCAACACGCTCTACTTTCCGCCCTAACCCAATTGGCATGTCGCTGGTAGAGCTGAAAGAGGTTGTTTGCCATAAAGACAGCGTGATTCTGAAGCTCGGCAGTCTGGATCTGGTCGATGGTACGCCGGTAGTGGATATCAAACCGTATCTCCCCTTTGCCGAATCGCTTCCCGATGCCAGTGCCAGCTATGCGCAAAGTGCGCCAGCTGCAGAGATGGCGGTGAATTTTACCGCAGAGGTCGAAAAGCAGCTTTTGACGCTGGAGAAGCGTTATCCGCAGTTAACGCTGTTTATCCGCGAAGTACTGGCGCAGGACCCGCGCCCGGCCTATCGTAAAGGTGAGGAAACGGGCAAAACCTATGCCGTCTGGCTACATGATTTTAACGTTCGCTGGCGCGTCACCGACGCAGGTTTTGAAGTCTTTGCGCTGGAACCGCGTTAAATTCACGCCCTTCTCTTTTGACATTTCTTTTGCACTGGTAAACTAAATCACTTTTTTTGTCCCAGGCTCGCCTTGAGCCTGTTCTACCTTCCAACTGGAACCGTAACAACATGCGTACTAGCCAATACCTGCTCTCCACTCTCAAGGAGACACCTGCCGACGCCGAGGTGATCAGCCATCAGCTGATGCTTCGCGCCGGGATGATCCGCAAGCTGGCCTCCGGGTTATATACCTGGCTGCCGACCGGCGTGCGCGTTCTGAAAAAAGTCGAAAACATCGTGCGTGAAGAGATGAACAACGCCGGTGCGATCGAGGTGTCGATGCCGGTGGTTCAGCCAGCCGATTTGTGGCAAGAGAGTGGTCGTTGGGAACAGTACGGTCCGGAACTGCTGCGTTTTGTTGACCGTGGCGAGCGTCCGTTCGTACTCGGCCCAACTCATGAAGAAGTTATCACTGACCTGATTCGTAACGAGCTTAGCTCTTACAAACAGCTGCCGCTGAACTTCTATCAGATCCAGACCAAGTTCCGCGACGAAGTGCGTCCGCGTTTCGGCGTCATGCGTTCCCGCGAATTCCTGATGAAAGATGCTTACTCTTTCCATACTTCTCAGGAATCCCTGCAGGAAACCTACGATGCAATGTATGCGGCCTACAGCAAAATCTTCAGCCGCATGGGGCTGGATTTCCGCGCCGTACAGGCCGACACCGGTTCTATCGGCGGCAGCGCCTCTCACGAATTCCAGGTGCTGGCGCAGAGCGGTGAAGACGATGTGGTCTTCTCCGACACCTCTGACTATGCAGCGAACATTGAACTGGCAGAAGCTATCGCGCCGAAAGAACCGCGCGCTGCTGCTACCCAGGAAATGACGCTGGTTGATACGCCGAACGCGAAAACCATCGCGGAACTGGTTGAACAGTTCAATCTGCCGATTGAGAAAACGGTTAAGACTCTGCTGGTTAAAGCGGTTGAAGGCAGTAGCTTCCCGCTGGTTGCGCTGCTGGTGCGCGGTGATCACGAGCTGAACGAAGTTAAAGCAGAAAAACTGCCGCAGGTTGCAAGCCCGCTGACTTTCGCGACCGAAGAAGAAATTCGTGCTGTGGTTAAAGCCGGTCCGGGTTCACTGGGTCCGGTAAACATGCCGATTCCGGTGGTGATTGACCGTACCGTTGCGGCGATGAGTGATTTCGCTGCTGGTGCTAACATCGATGGTAAACACTACTTCGGTATCAACTGGGATCGCGATGTCGCTACCCCGGAAGTTGCAGATATCCGTAACGTGGTGGCTGGCGATCCAAGCCCGGATGGCCAGGGTACGCTGCTGATCAAACGTGGTATCGAAGTTGGTCACATCTTCCAGCTGGGTACCAAGTACTCCGAAGCACTGAAAGCCTCCGTACAGGGTGAAGATGGCCGTAACCAAATCCTGACGATGGGTTGCTACGGTATCGGGGTAACGCGTGTGGTAGCTGCGGCGATTGAGCAGAACTACGACGAACGCGGCATCGTATGGCCTGACGCTATCGCGCCGTTCCAGGTGGCGATTCTGCCGATGAACATGCACAAATCCTTCCGCGTACAAGAGCTTGCTGAGAAACTGTACAGCGAACTGCGTGCACAAGGTATCGAAGTGCTGCTGGATGACCGCAAAGAGCGTCCGGGCGTGATGTTTGCTGATATGGAACTGATCGGTATTCCGCACACTATTGTGCTGGGCGACCGTAACCTCGACAACGACGATATCGAATATAAATATCGTCGCAACGGCGAGAAACAGTTAATTAAGACTGGTGACATCGTCGAATATCTGGTGAAACAGATTAAAGGCTGATGCCAGAAAGGGTCCTGAATTTCAGGGCCCTTTTTTACATGGATTGTATAAAATGGATAAACCAAAGGCGTACTGCCGCCTGCTTCTCCCCAGCTTTCTTTTACTTTCGGCTTGTACCGTTGATATCAGCCAGCCAGACCCATCAGCCACAGCAGTAGATGCCGAGGCAAAAACATGGGCTGTCAAATTCCAGCATCAAAGCTCTTTCACCGAACAATCAATAAAAGAAATAACGGCACCTGATCTCAAACCCGGCGATTTGCTGTTCTCCTCAAGCCTTGGGGTAACCTCATTTGGAATCCGCGTCTTCAGCACTTCCTCTGTGAGTCACGTTGCAATCTTTCTGGGTGATAATAACGTTGCAGAAGCGACAGGCGCTGGCGTCCAGATTGTTTCCCTTAAAAAAGCGATGAAGCATAGTGATAAGCTTTTCGTCTTACGAGTCCCGGATCTTACCCCGCAACAAGCCACAGATATCACCGCGTTTGCCAATAAAATCAAAGATAGCGGTTATAACTATCGCGGCATTGTCGAATTTATTCCCTTTATGGTGACTCGCCAGATGTGCTCACTGAATCCGTTCTCCGAGGATTTTCGCCAACAGTGCGTCAGCGACCTGGCGAAAGCGCAGTTAAGCAGTGTGTGCGAAGGAGACAAAAAGTCGTGGTTTTGTTCGGAATTTGTCACTGATGCATTTGCCAAAGCCGGGCATCCACTTACACTGGCGCAATCGGGCTGGATTAGCCCTGCCGATCTGATGCATATGCGTATTGGTGATGTCTCTGCGTTTAAGCCAGAAACGCAGTTACAGTATGTTGGGCACCTGAAGCCTGGGATTTATATCAAGGCGGGTCGCTTTGTTGGGCTGACTCAGTGATAAAGCCAGCCTCGTGCACAAAATGCCGGATGCGGCGTAAACGCCTTATCCGGCCTACAAAATCGTGCTAATTCAAAATGTTGCATTATATGCTGTAGGCCTGATAAGCGCAGCGCATCAGGCAATTTTGCGTTTGTTTCTGCCTTAAGCAGGTTTACTGCCCCAAACTACTGCAATCCTTATTCGGGTAAAATTTACCCGCCGTATCGGGCGCTAATACTTTGGTTGGCGCACCAGTATCCGGATTAGCCTCAAGCGTAAAGTGACCTTCTACTGACAGTAACACCGGTTTTTCACTGTGACCGCGCGCAGCCAGGTAGCTACGCTCCAGCTCTGCGTTATTCGCTACCATGAAACGTTTTCCGGTCGCGCAATCAGTGAAGGTCGCCGCATCAGCCATATAAAAATACATGCCTCGCAGGGTCATCGGCGTCATAGGTAAACTGGATTGTGCCGGTTCCAGCGTATAGTTGAACTGCGATTCAATTGGATTGCCTTCACGATCGAGCATCTCCAGCGCATCGCCTTTCGCCCGATAATATGACTTTTCACCTTTGCTGTCGGTTAATACCAGCTTGTCAGCGGTTCGCGCCCATGTACCGTAGGAAGCGAAGGAGGAAGGTTCTTCACGAGCACCGAGATAACGCTCATTCATCACCCATGTTCCGTCTTTTTCGAGGAACAGAGAGATTTCGATTCCTTCGCAATCGGCACACGGTAGCACGCCGCGCCAACTTTGCGGCATCGGTTTCAGTTCGGCAGCCTGCGCCGGAGAAAGCGTATCGACTTCGGCCCGATTATTACATCCCATCAGAGTAAAGAGGCTGATTACAGCCATCGCTGTCACTATCGCTTTTTTCACCATCCATTCCTTCTTTTTATTCCCGACCGCTGCGTACTTTGCCGCGCATCGCCTTCACGCTTGATTTTTGTGCTTTCGATGCCAGCCTGCGCTCTTTCGATGCACGGGTGGGCCGCGTGGGTCGTCGGGCTTTTTGTTCTTTTGTTAAATCTTTAATCACCGCCACCAGCCGGGCCAGAGCGGCTTCGCGGTTCAGTTCCTGACTGCGGTATTCCTGTGCCTTAATGACAATCACGCCATCACTGCTGATCAAATGATGGCTGGCGGCGAGCAGACGCTCTTTGTAATACTCTGGCAGGCTGGACGCCCGAATGTCAAAACGCAGATGAATAGCCGTTGAGGTCTTATTAACATTCTGCCCGCCAGCGCCCTGCACACGAATGGCGGTGATCTCAAGCTCACCATCGGGAATAGCAACATGTCGGGAAATCACAATCATGAAGGTTGTTGCCAGGCGGTTAAGTTAACTTCCAGATTATTCTTATCATCCGATAACCAGATAACACCATCCTGAATCGTTGCCTGCTGCGTCATGGTACGATCGGCAAAGGCGCTTACTTTCGCCAGTTGTTCATCGTCCAGATACCAGACGGAAAGATTGGCAAACTGCACACATTTGCTCTGATTTTGCTGCCACCAGATTTGCGCCGCCCGACTATTATAGGTAAACAGCGCCACTTCTGCGGCCTGGGTGCAGGCTTTCTTAATTCGTCGCTCATCCGGCAGCCCCAGCTCAATCCACAAATCAATGCCCAGGTGATCGTTACGCAGCCACGCTTCCGGCTCATCATCGGCACACAAACCACGGGTAAATTGCAGACGTTCATCAGCATATTTCAGCCACGCCAGCAAGCGCAGCATCATACGCTCCTAGGTTTCTGAAGGGTAGCGCGCCAGCGTCAGAGAGGCATCGAGAAACTGGTTGCGGTCGAGATCGGCCACATTAACCGTCGCTTTATAAATTGTCGCTTTAAGCGCCATAAGAAAACTCCTTTCGAATCAGGAGGCCATTGTAACGGAATACGTGCAGTTGCGGCGCTGATATTGCAGAAATGAGTGTGGTATAGTCACCTTGCGAAACAGAGTTTATCTTCGTAGGCTTAGACTTGCATCCACGGTTAAGTCAGAGTGCTGACAGGAGGGCATGTGGAAAAATATTGTGAGTTAATACGCAAGCGGTACGCGGAAATCGCCAGCGGAGACTTAGGATACGTTCCGGACGCGCTGGGCTGCGTTTTGAAAGTGCTGAATGAAATGGCTGCCGACGACGCCCTTTCTGAGGCTGTCAGGGAAAAAGCAGCATACGCTGCGGCAAACTTACTGGTGAGCGATTATGTCAATGAATGATACGTATCAACCAATTAATTGTGATGATTACGATAATCTTGAGCTCGCCTGCCAGCATCATTTAATGCTGACACTTGAGCTGAAAGATGGCGAAAAATTGCAGGCAAAAGCCAGTGATTTAGTCTCCCGCAAAAATGTGGAGTATCTGGTCGTCGAGGCCGCTGGCGAAACCCGCGAGCTGCGTCTGGATAAAATTACCAGCTTTAGCCACCCTGAAATCGGTACGGTGGTGGTAAGCGAATCCTGATTGACTTTCGCCGGATGCGACGTTTGATGCGTCTTATCCGGCTTTCACTTAACTAAGCGTTTTCTGCCAGACAAAACTTACGCCATTCTCACCTTCAGCCACACCTTCTTGCGTCACAAATACCCCTGCCGCCGCAATCAGCGTTTCGCCATAAAACAGCAGTGGCGTGGTGTCACGTAGCCACGGCGGCACGCCTAACTCTTGCCAGATTTTCTTCAGCTTACGTCCGCCGTTGCGCCCGACAATATGCAGCAATCCTGGCGCTTTGAAACGCACGCTGACCGCTTCGTCTGCACGCGGAGGGCGAATATCGCCTCCCGCAGTAAGCTGTACGGTTCCCAGCCCCGCCGGTAATTCCAGCGGTTGTAGCCACGTCTGCCACAGCACAATGGTTTCGCTTTGCCCGGTGACGGATTTAATCCACCACAGTTGCGACTGATAGCGGCGGATTTCAAAGGCGCCCAAACGTAAACAGGGGGAAGCATCTTCCCGCACCAGCGCCACTTCCTGCCAGATGCGCACCAGCGCGTCGCGGGAAGGCATCGGTGCATTCTGCCCTGCCAGCCAGCGGCGAATAATCGCCGCGCGACGGGCATCACTCATCGCCAGCATTGGCGCAATCTGCAGCGTCCCCTGCGACGTTTGGCAGTGTGCTAAATCATCCGCCAGCAGTTCATCCAACAGACTCTCTTGTTCAGCACAAAGTGCGGCGCTGCGGGCCGTTGCTTCCGCAAAATGCGGCCAACGCTGCTGCAATAACGGCACTACGCGCAGGCGCAGAAAGTTACGATCGTATGAGTCGTCCTGATTACTTTCGTCTTCAATCCAGCGTAAACCATGCGCCAATGCCCACTGCTCCAGTTCCCCCCGCGTGCGGGCAAGCAACGGGCGGATAAGCCGTGTTCCAGCAAACTCCGAAACTTCCGCCATAGCCGAAAGCCCGGCAGGGCCGCTACCGCGTTTTAGCGCCAGCAGAAAGGTTTCACATTGATCGTCGAGATGTTGCGCGGTGACCAGCACTTCGCCGGGCAATAGGGTACGGGCAAATGCCTGATAACGCGCCTGCCGCGCCTGGGCCTCAATCCCCAGCCCCTCTTGCGCAAGTTGTACGCGTTCGACCACCAGCGGCACCTGCCACTGTTGGCAGACGTTTTCGCAATGCGTAACCCAGGCATCGGCATTGGCACTTAAACCGTGATGCACATGAATAGCGCGCAGAGTGACGCCCGGATTTTCCGTCCGCCACTGCACCAACTGATGCAGCAGAACGGTGGAGTCAAGCCCGCCGCTAAAGGCCACCAGAATCTGGCGTGAGGTGAGAAGTTGTCTATTGAGCGTGAGTGTCATGATGGTGCGATTTTACAGTAGCAATGCCCGGCACGTTACCGGGCAAATGCGGCGATGACAAGCCTTACTGCTCATACAGTTCCAACGGCAGCCCGTCCGGATCGTTAAAGAAGGTGAAGCGTTTTTGCGTGTATGGATCGACACGGATGGCTTCACACTTCACGTTATGGCTTTCAAGGTGCGCCACTGCCGCATCGATGTCATCAACGCTAAAAGCCAGATGACGCAGGCCGCAAGCTTCCGGTCGGCTGGGGCGCTCCGGCGGGAACGGAAAAGAGAAAAGCTCAATCACATATTGCCCATTAAGCGCCAAATCCCCTTTCCACGAGTCGCGCGCTTCGCGATAGACTTCGCTTTGCAGCGTGAAACCAAGAATATCGCAGTAGAAAGCTTTGCTCACCGCATAATCCGTCGCAATAATCGCAATATGGTGAACCTGTTTTAAACCCAGCATAACGTCTCCTTTATTTGTTAACAGCACGTTACTCGCCCGGAAGCCGCTCTGGCAAGTTATCCCGCCATTTTTAGGACTCGTACGCGGTAAACGCCGTCTTCGTCCTGTTTCGCGCCGTGAATATCCGTTTCAAAACCGGGGTAATGTTGCCCTACGGAACAAAGCATCAGTAGAAAATCGAGTACCGTGCGGCTCTCTTTGGTCAGCATTTCTCCTGGCATCAACAGCGGTACGCCCGGTGGATAAGGCAGGATCATATTTGCCGATACTCTACCGACCAGTTGTTCCAGTGCAATGGTTTCTACTTCACCTTTAATCTGTCTCTGCCATGCCTGATGTGGCGTCATGATCATTTCCGGCAAAGTATCGAATGCCCGCAACATCAAACCGGAAAGATCGTGTTTACGAATCAGCTTATGGATCCCTTGCGCCAGATCCTGAATACGCATATTGCGGTAGAAATCGGGATCTTCAGCATAGAGATCGGGCAGCATATTTTTGATCCGCAGGTTGAGATCGTAAGAGCGCTTAAATTCCGTCAACCCACGCAATAATCCCATTGCTTTGGTTTTATCGATGCCAATACTAAAGAGAAACAGCAGGTTATAAGGGCCGGTTTTCTCTACTACGATCCCACGTTCGTCGAGGAATTTTGCTACCAGCGCCGCCGGGATCCCCTCCTCACTCATATTGCCCTGTTCGTCCATCCCCGGTGTCAAAATAGTGACTTTAACCGGATCGAGAAACATATGATCGGCATCCGCATCGTTAAAGCCGTGCCATTGTTCGCCAGGCGCAACGGGCCAGCATTCGGCTTCATCCACCTGCGGCGGTTGCCAGATATCGAAAAACCAACCGTCAGACTCTTCCCGCAGCCGCTGGACCTCTTTGCGAAAATGCAGCGCCCGCTCCACCGAACGGTTAATCAGCCGTTTGCCCGGATTACCACGCAGCATCGCCGCCGCCGTCTCAACCGAAGCAACAATGGGATAACTGGGCGAGGTGGTGGTATGCATCATAAAGGCTTCGTTAAACGCCTCTTCGTCATACTCGCCTTTAATGTGGATCAGTGAAGCCTGCGATAACGCCGCCAGCATTTTGTGGGTCGATTGCGTTTCGAAGAAAACTTTTCCCGCAACACGCTCGCCGCTCATACCACTTTTACCCTGGTAGATTGGATGAAAATGAGTATACGGCACCCAGGCGGAATCGAAGTGGATCGACGGGACATCTAGCGTCTGTTTGATCCAGTCGGTGTTGTAGAGCAAACCATCATAGGTGGAGTTGGTGATCACCGCATGAACCGGCCATTGTGCTTGCGTAGTGGCAGTGACTTTCTCTTCGATGCTGTCGCGAGTAAATTCACGGCGCGGGATCCCCCCCAGAATCCCCAACGCATTACGCGTCGGTTTCAGCCAGACTGGCACTACATCGTTCATCATCAACAGATGCGCCAGTGATTTATGGCAGTTGCGGTCGATCAACAGCGTACTGCCGGATGGCGCGGCGTACATACCCACAATTTTGTTCGACGTCGATGTTCCGTTGGTAACGATATAACTCTGTTCCGCGCCAAAAGTCCGCGCGATGTACTCTTCCGCTTCCAGGTGTGGCCCGGTGTGGTCAAGCAACGAACCAAGCTCGGTGACCGAAATAGAGACATCAGCCTTAAGGGTATTCCCGCCGAAAAAATCATAAAACAGACAGCCAACCGGGCTTTTTTGATATGCGGTGCCGCCCATATGCCCCGGCGTACAAAAGGTGTACTTCCGCTCTTTGACGTAGGTAAACAAGGCTTTCGTGAACGGCGGCGTAATGTTATCAAGATATTCGTTGGTGTACTGACGCATACGAATGGCGATATCTTCCGCCTGCCCCAGCGCATATTCAAAAAACCAGAGCGCCATCCGCATATCCTGCACGCTGACATCCATCGTCGAGTGGGTGTTGATGAAGGCATAAAGCGGGAGATATTCATTAAGTTGATTGATATCGCTGCATAAATCGAGACTGTACTCATCCCAGTCAAAAATCACGCCGCAAATTCGAGGGTTATGTTCGATAAATTTCAGCAAATCAACGCTGTTTTGTGGCCAGATAATCTGAAAGCCTTGCGCCACCAGCGCCGACTCCAGTTCTTTGATGGGCTCATCTTTATAAAAGACGCCATGCGGTCCCATAATGGCAATGATGTTCATGTGTTCCTCCTGGAAAATCCTTCCTTAATCATAGCCTGCTCAAACCGTGGCGATAAAAAAGGGCCACCGAAGTGTAATGCCGATCAGTTAAGGATCAGTTGACCGATCCAGTGGCTGTGTAAGAATCC
>NZ_JBQZXC010000099.1:0-13959 GCF_053555815.1 Shigella sp. SIG6
AGAGATCCAATATTTAAG
The DNA here is from genome assembly GCF_053555815.1 of Shigella sp. SIG6. Classification (NCBI taxonomy): domain Bacteria; kingdom Pseudomonadati; phylum Pseudomonadota; class Gammaproteobacteria; order Enterobacterales; family Enterobacteriaceae; genus Shigella; species Shigella sp. SIG6. The sequence continues at coordinate 19 of NZ_JBQZXC010000099.1, forward strand.
GGCACAGTTTTTGCAACCGTGTTCTTGTTTGGCCTTTCCTTATAGCCGGTCAGTGCATTCACTACCACAAGCAGATAATAACTTTATCTGTATTTCTTTATATGATGTGAGCATGTTCAGGAAAAAAGCCCTTTCCTGACGCAGAGTTGCTCACTCAAAACCTTTGATTACTGCGGATAAAGTCATCTACTATTGTTTAACACATTCACGCGCTGCATGTATGTTCAGAAAATGTGCACGCTAAGATAATTAAACAAAATTGTGGTTACAGAGGTATCAGTGAGTCACTGGGCTACATTCAAACAAACAGCAACAAATTTATGGGTGACCCTACGGCACGACATTCTCGCGCTGGCCGTCTTTTTAAATGGATTGCTTATTTTTAAAACAATCTATGGTATGTCGGTCAATTTGCTTGATATTTTCCATATCAAAGCATTTTCAGAGTTGGATCTCTCCTTGCTGGCAAACGCCCCACTATTTATGCTCGGCGTCTTTCTTGTCCTGAACTCCATTGGCTTACTGTTCCGGGCAAAGCTCGCATGGGCAATCAGTATCATTTTGTTGTTGATAGCGCTAATTTACACCCTGCATTTTTATCCCTGGCTGAAATTTAGTATTGGATTTTGCATTTTTACGCTGGTGTTTTTGCTGATACTGCGCAAAGACTTCTCCCACAGTAGCGCCGCAGCCGGGACAATTTTTGCATTTATTAGTTTCACGACATTACTGTTTTACTCAACCTACGGTGCGCTTTATTTAAGCGAAGGTTTTAATCCGCGAATAGAAAGTTTGATGACCGCGTTCTATTTTTCGATAGAAACCATGTCAACCGTCGGCTATGGAGATATTGTCCCTGTTTCTGAATCAGCACGATTGTTCACTATTTCGGTCATTATTTCCGGCATTACCGTTTTTGCCACATCTATGACCTCAATTTTTGGTCCGCTTATCCGCGGGGGATTCAACAAACTTTTAAAAGGAAACAATCATACAATGCATCGTAAAGATCATTTTATTGTTTGCGGACATTCGATTCTCGCCATCAATACGATCCTGCAACTGAATCAACGCGGACAAAACGTAACGGTTATCAGCAACTTGCCTGAAGATGATATCAAGCAACTTGAGCAACGCTTAGGCGATAACGCTGATGTTATCCCCGGTGACAGTAATGACAGTTCAGTATTAAAGAAAGCGGGAATCGATCGTTGCCGGGCCATTCTGGCGCTGAGTGATAACGATGCAGATAACGCGTTTGTTGTACTCTCGGCAAAAGATATGAGCAGTGATGTCAAAACAGTTCTCGCCGTCAGTGATAGCAAAAACCTGAATAAGATTAAGATGGTACATCCGGATATCATTCTCTCACCGCAACTGTTTGGCAGCGAAATTCTGGCGCGAGTTTTAAATGGTGAAGAGATTAATAATGATATGCTCGTTTCAATGTTGTTGAACTCAGGTCATGGTATTTTCAGCGATAACGATGAACAAGAAACGAAAGCTGACAGTAAAGAATCGGCGCAAAAATAGAGTTTAAAGACGGAAGAGTAAACTTATTGGGCACCGCAATGGTGCCCAGTACATTTAGATATTGTAGATCGCAAACAATAACGAGTTACGCTGTTTGTTTAGAATGCACTTCCTGATGCTGTGGATACGCATATTTCGGCGCGATTGCCCCTCAAGCCAACGCGATTTACGTCGGCTAGCCTGACGCTGCATGCGCCAGCGCCCCACTTCCGTTCTACTCCGCTTCATGTTAACTACTCTATGCAATAACAGAATGGTCATTATACCCCCGCCCCCGACGCTGACCAGTGCTTTTCCTGCGTTTTTATTTGCCAGATGAATCCATATGCGTAAACTCATAACAATGCGCTTTCAAAAGGATTTCTAATCTATGACAACCGTTTATACGTTGGTGAGTTGGTTGGCCATTCTGGGATACTGGTTGCTCATTGCAGGCGTAACTTTACGCATTCTAATGAAACGACGCGCAGTTCCCTCCGCGATGGCCTGGCTGTTGATTATTTACATTCTGCCGTTAGTCGGAATTATTGCCTATCTTGCCGTTGGCGAGCTCCATTTAGGCAAACGCCGCGCTGAGCGCGCCAGAGCGATGTGGCCTTCCACCGCAAAATGGCTTAACGACCTTAAAGCCTGTAAGCATATCTTCGCCGAAGAAAATAGCAGTGTCGCTGCGCCATTATTCAAGCTTTGCGAGCGTCGTCAGGGGATCGCTGGGGTCAAAGGGAATCAGCTACAACTGATGACCGAGTCAGATGATGTGATGCAGGCGTTAATCCGCGACATCCAGCTCGCGCGCCATAATATTGAGATGGTGTTTTATATCTGGCAGCCCGGCGGCATGGCGGACCAGGTGGCTGAATCATTAATGGCGGCTGCACGGCGTGGTATTCATTGCCGATTGATGCTCGACTCCGCCGGGAGTGTGGCTTTTTTCCGCAGCCCGTGGCCCGAGCTAATGCGTAATGCCGGTATTGAAGTGGTCGAAGCCTTAAAGGTCAATCTGATGCGTGTGTTTTTACGCCGTATGGACCTGCGCCAACATCGCAAGATGATCATGATCGATAATTACATCGCGTACACCGGCAGCATGAATATGGTCGATCCTCGCTACTTCAAACAAGATGCGGGCGTAGGGCAATGGATTGATCTGATGGCGCGTATGGAAGGCCCCATCGCCACCGCGATGGGGATTATTTATTCCTGCGACTGGGAGATTGAAACCGGAAAACGTATTCTGCCGCCACCACCAGATGTCAATATTATGCCGTTTGAACAGGCCAGCGGTCACACCATTCACACAATTGCTTCTGGCCCCGGCTTTCCGGAAGATCTCATTCACCAGGCATTATTGACTGCGGCTTATTCGGCGCATGAATATTTGATCATGACCACGCCCTACTTTGTGCCAAGCGATGATTTACTTCATGCGATTTGCACGGCGGCGCAGCGCGGGGTGGATGTCAGTATTATCCTTCCGCGAAAAAATGACTCGATGCTGGTCGGCTGGGCCAGTCGCGCATTCTTTACGGAACTGCTTGCTGCTGGGGTTAAAATTTATCAGTTTGAAGGCGGGTTACTGCATACCAAGAGCGTGCTGGTCGATGGCGAACTAAGTCTGGTTGGCACCGTTAACCTTGATATGCGTAGTCTGTGGCTGAATTTCGAGATTACCCTGGCAATCGACGATAAAGGTTTTGGTGCAGACCTTGCCGCCGTTCAGGACGATTATATTTCGCGTTCACGTCTGCTCGATGCCCGTTTATGGCTAAAACGTCCATTATGGCAACGTGTCGCCGAGCGACTGTTTTACTTCTTCAGCCCGTTGCTGTAAAACGTAGCCAACAGAGGTTAAACAGGTAGTGACTATGGATATGGATCTAAACAATCGCCTGACTGAAGATGAAACGCTTGAGCAGGCCTACGATATTTTTCTCGAACTGGCTGCCGACAATCTCGATCCAGCTGATGTTCTGCTGTTCAATCTTCAGTTTGAAGAGCGCGGCGGCGCGGAGTTATTCGATCCGGCGGAAGACTGGCAGGAACATGTTGATTTCGATTTGAACCCGGACTTTTTTGCCGAAGTGGTGATTGGTCTGGCGGACAGTGAAGATGGTGAAATCAACGATGTTTTCGCCCGCATTCTGTTATGCCGCGAAAAAGATCACAAACTTTGCCATATCATCTGGCGGGAATAAATAATCGCTTTTAGCGTGAAAAAGGGCTGACAACTGTCAGCCCTTATTGTTTTTAAAGCGGATCGACTTTCAGGCAAGAAACGGCGTGTCTGAAACTCCCCTCCAGAACAGGACGTGTTTTGGCGCACTCCGGACCGGCAATCGGGCAACGGGTACGGAAAATACAACCGGAAGGCGGGTTGATCGGCGACGGTAACTCCCCTTCCAGTAACTGGATGGTTTTGTTCTTCTCCAGATCCGGATCAGGTATGGGGACTGCCGACATCAATGCCTTGGTGTAAGGATGTAGTGGATTGTGGTAGACCTCATCATAGGTCCCCAGTTCTACTGCATGGCCGAGATACATCACCAACACACGATCGGAAATGTGTTTTACCACGGCCAGGTCATGAGCAATAAAAATTAATGACAATCCCATCTCACGTTGCAGCTGCTGGAGCAGGTTGACCACCTGCGCCTGAATTGACACGTCCAGCGCCGAAACCGGCTCATCGCAGATAATCAGCTTCGGTTCAAGAATAAGAGCACGAGCAATCCCGATACGCTGGCACTGCCCACCGGAGAACTCATGCGGATAGCGGTTAATCAGGTTAGGCAATAACCCGACTTTCAGCATCATCGCCTTCACGCGCTCGCGAACTTCCTGGCGTGACATTTTCGGATGATAAGTACGCAGTGGTTCAGCGATGATCTCGCCGATGGTCATACGCGGGTTTAGCGATGCCAACGGATCCTGGAAAATCATCTGAATATCACTGCGAACGGCACGCCATTCATCGGGCTTCATGCCCAGCAACTCTTTACCTAACCAGGCAACATGACCGTCGGTCGCCTTGACCAAACCGATGATGGCGCGAGCAAAGGTGGACTTACCGCATCCCGATTCCCCTACCACACCTAATGTTTCCCCTTCATACAGGCGAAGAGTGACACCATCGACGGCTTTGAGCGTTTTCGGCGGTTGCCAGAACCACTGTTTGCCATCTTTGATTTCAAAGTGCACTTTAAGATCGGCGATTTCAAGGAGGACTTTTCTTCCTTCAGTTACAGCATTCATAACAGTTCCTCCACCGGTTTAAAGCAAGCACGCAGACGGCCAGGCGTAAACTCTTCCAGCGGCGGTGCGCTACTGCAAATTTCCATCGCATGTGGACAACGTGGCTGGAACGGGCAACCTTTCGGTAATCGCAGCAAGTTTGGCGGATTACCCGGGATGGTCAACATTGTTTCACCTTCCGCATCAAGACGCGGCACCGCGTTGAGCAAACCGATAGAATAAGGATGAACGGGTTGATAAAAGACATCGCGCGCATTGCCATATTCCATCGTGCGCCCGGCGTACATTACCAGCACTTTGTCACAGATCCCCGCCACCACGCCAAGATCGTGGGTGATCATAATGATGGCAGTATTAAATTCCCGCTTCAGTTCATTCAATAGCGTCATGATCTGTGCCTGTACGGTGACGTCCAGCGCTGTAGTGGGTTCATCCGCAATCAGCAACTTAGGTCGACATAGCAATGCCATCGCAATCATGACTCGCTGACGCATGCCGCCAGAAAATTCGTGCGGGTACATTTTCATGCGTTTACGTGCTTCCGGCATTTTTACCGCATCGAGCATCCGCACCGACTCTTCAAACGCCTCAGCTTTGCTCATGTTCTTATGCAGCATCAGCACTTCCATCAACTGCTCACCGACGCGCATATAGGGATTCAACGAAGTCATTGGGTCCTGAAAAATCATTGAGATTTGTTCAGCGCGCAGTTTATTGAGTTCACGCTCTGGCAAATTGAGGATTTCACGCCCATTGAAGGTTGCCGATCCGCCAATGCGTCCGTTGGCAGCCAACAGGCCCATCAACGCAAATGCAGTTTGCGATTTACCCGAACCAGACTCACCTACAATGCCCAGCGTTTCTCCGGCACGTAGGGAAAAATTTAAATCATTGACCGCCGTGACGTCGCCGTCCGGGGTACTAAAGGTGACACGCAAATCTTTCACGTTCAGCAGTGCGTCAGCCTGTTGTTGTGCGAGCGGCACAGTTGCAGTTTCAATTACGCTCATGGCTGCACTCCTTAACGATCTTTCGGGTCGAGGGCATCACGCAAGCCATCGCCGATAAAGTTGAAACAAAACAGTGTCACCACAAGGAATCCCGCTGGGAACAACAGTAACCATGGAGAGACTTCCATCGAGTTCGCGCCATCACTCAGCAATGCCCCCCAGCTGCTTAACGGCTCTTGCGTACCCAACCCCAGGAAGCTAAGGAAAGATTCAAAGAGGATCATGCTGGGCACCAGTAGCGATGCGTAGACCACCACCACACCGAGTACGTTCGGCACAATGTGGCGAATAACAATGCCCGGCGTCGATACACCACCAACTTGTGCCGCCTCAATAAACTCTTTGCGCTTCAGACTCAGGGTTTGCCCACGCACAATACGAGCCATATCCAGCCAGGAAACCATGCCAATCGCCACGAAAATCAGCAGGATGTTTTGGCCGAAAAAGGTCACCAGCAAAATGACGAAGAACATGAATGGGAAGGAGTTGAGGATTTCCAGCAGACGCATCATTACCGAATCCACTTTACCGCCCAGATAACCGGAAAGCGAACCATAAAGTGTCCCCACGACCACTGCCACCAGTGCCGCAGCAACACCGACCATGAGTGAGATACGCCCGCCAATCGCAACGCGCACAAGCAGGTCGCGACCGGATGAGTCAGTACCAAAGTAGTGACCGGACTCCATATCCGGGGCGCTGGACATCATCGCCCAGTCAGTATCGTCATAGGCAAACTGGGAAAGCATCGGTGCCAGGATTACAAATAACGCGATCAGCACCAGCACTATCAGACTGGCAACCGCCGCACGGTTATGCATAAAACGTCGACGTGCGTCCTGCCACAAGCTGCGCCCTTCGACCTCCAGCTTTTCACTGAAATTTTCCAGCGTCTCGCTGTTTTTCTTACTTAACATCATCGCGAGCTCCAGTATCAGTAACGGATTTTCGGGTCGATAACCGCATATAGCACATCGACAATGGCATTAAACAAAATGGTTAACGCACCAACCAGGATGGTCAGGCTTAACACTAAGGAATAGTCACGGTTCAATGCGCCATTAACGAACAGTTGCCCAATCCCCGGCAAACCATAAATGGTTTCGATGACCATAGAACCGGTAATAATGCCGACAAATGCGGGGCCCATATAGGAGAGCACGGGTAACAGAGCAGGTTTTAATGCGTGGCGTAAAATGATCCGCCGCATAGGTAACCCTTTCGCCCGGGCAGTACGAATAAAGTTGGAGTGTAATACTTCAATCATAGAGCCACGGGTAATACGCGCAATACTGGTGATATAGGCGAGTGACAACGCCACCATCGGCAATATCATGAATTTAAGCGCCCCACCATTCCAGCCACCGCCCGGCAGCCAATGCAAAATGATCGCAAATATCATGACTAATAATGGCGCAACCACAAAACTGGGGATAACAACCCCGGTCATTGCCAGCCCCATCACGGTATAGTCCCATTTGGTGTTTTGTTTTAATGCGGCAATAACGCCAGCACTAACACCCAGTATTACCGCAAGGAAAAATGCGGCGGCTCCCAGTTTGGCAGAAACGGGAAAACTGGATGCCACCAGGTCATTGACCGAATAATCTTTATATTTAAACGATGGACCGAAATCGCCATGCGCCAGTTGTTTCAGGTAGCTGAAATACTGTGTCATGATCGGATCATTAAGATGATATTTCGCTTCGATATTGGCCATCACTTCTGGCGGTAAAGTACGTTCGCCGGTAAAAGGGCTTCCCGGCGCGAGGCGCATCATAAAGAACGAAATAGTAATAAGAATAAATAGCGTCGGAATCGCTTCCAGACAGCGACGTAGAATAAATTTTAACATTGCCCTACCTTCTGGCCTGTGCCTTCTGTAATGCGATAAAAATCAGACACCGTGGAGCAGGACACTCCTGCCCCACGTATTGCCATTAGTGCTTCACAATGTACATATTCCGGGTATAGGTATTATCCAGCGGATCTTTGCCGGTATAGCCACCAACCCACGGTTTCACCAGACGCGCATTCACGTAGTAATAAACAGGAACAATGGCCGAATCCTTATCCAGCTGTTGTTCTGCTTTAGTGTACAGAGCTGTGCGCTGCGCCTCGTCAGTCACTTTCAGCGTTTCCGCCATAATGCTGTCAAAGGCCGGGCTCTTATAATGCGCGGTATTCATCGAGCTGTTCGACAGCATGGTGTTCAGGAAGGAAGTTGGTTCGTTGTAGTCTGCACACCAGCCTGCACGGGCCACATCAAAAGTGCCCTGGTGACGGGTGTCGAGGAACGTTTTCCACTCCTGGTTAACCAGTTTGACGTTTACACCAATGTTTTTCTTCCACAATGAAGAGGCAGCAATCGCCAGCTTTTTATGCAGATCGGAGGTGTTATACCGCAGGTTGATGGTCAACGGTTTGTCTGCGGTATAACCCGCTTCAGCCAGCAGTTTTTTCGCTTCTTCGTTACGTTTTTCCTGGCTCCAGCCAAACCATTCTGGCTGAGTCAATTTTGCGCCATCAGTATACGGTGGAGTGTAACCATAGGCGGGCATGTCGCCCTGCGCTTTCACTTTATTAACAATGATATCGCGGTCCATACCTAGTTTCAGTGCGGTACGCACACGCACATCGTTGAATGGCGGTTTCTGGTTGTTAATTTCGTAATAGTAAGTGCACAGGTATGGATCAACGTGAACTTCGTCCGGGATCTCTTTTTTCAGCTTCTGGAACAATTCGATCGGCATGTTGTTATACGTCATGTCGATTTCACCACTACGGTAGCGGTTGACATCGGTAACTTCAGAAGCAATAGGCAAATAGGTTACCTGGTTAATAACGGTTTTCGCGTTGTTCCAGTAGGTCGGGCTGCGTTCAAGAACGATTCGTTCGTTTACGACCCAATCTTTTAAGGTATAGGCACCGTTGGTGACGATATTACCAAGCTGGGTCCATTTTTCGCCGAATTTCTCGATAGCGGCTTTTGGCACCGGTGAAGTTGATGGGTGAACAAGTAATTTATAGAAGTACGGAACGGGTTCACTTAAGGTGACTTCTAATGTGTGATCATCAATAGCTTTCACGCCGAGATCGGTAATCGGTTTTTTCCCTTCAAGAATTTCATCAATACCGGCGATATGCCCATATTGCAGATAACTGGCATACGGAGAAGCAGTGTTCGGATCAACAGAACGTTGCCAGCTATACACAAAGTCTTGTGCTGTGACTGGCGTGCCATCAGACCATTTCGCATCTTTACGCAAATGGAAGGTCCAGACTTTCGCGTCTTTATTATCCCAGGATTCAGCGACGCCAGGTGCTGGATGACCGTCAAGATCGCTGACCAGTAAGCCTTCAAACAGGTCTCGGCTGATATTAGACTCCGGAACTCCTTCAATTTTGTGCGGATCTAATGACTGAACTTCTGAACCATTGTTACGTACCAGTGTTTGTTTTTCCGCCAGTGTGACGCCTGCGGGTACATCAGCTGCCAGCGCGACATTCCCTGCCATTAGCGCAGCCAGAACGCCAGCTGCTACTAAACTTCTCTTGGTGATGTTGGTCATTGTTTTTTGGACTCCCTCATTATAATTACTGGTATTAACCAGCATGTGTAATCCCGGATTGGGACCCTGCACAGGCTCGGAGACTTTCTGCTGTCAGGTTACTTTATCGTTACGTATTACTATCACCGACTTTATTTATTCTGGTGATTCAGACGATCACCTTATGTCGATTCGTACTGTGTCTCCCCTGTCGAGACACATTATTCTTTCGCGACGCTCTTTAATTGTTAATTATTCTCATTACCAATAAAGAATCGTCTGGCGGTTGCCCGGAAAGTACCAAATGCGGTTCTTACTCGCCAATACATTTTGCAAAATTGTTAAGCGATTCTCTTTTATTGACCGTATCAGAATCTATAGCTTGCATCCATGCCTTAACAAACATCTTTCAATTCAATCAAATAGAGATTGGCTAAGCATGTCTATCTTTTCTGATTACAGTTCCAGTAGTGAAATGCACAATAATTTAACAATTGATTATTATTTAGCACTTCCCTCTACCAAAGGCAGTGGAATTACTAATATCATTTCAATTATTCTTCAGCAAGCCCAGGATTATGATGTGGCGAAAATAACATGATGGTGAGGAGAAGCAGTTAAGGAAATCCTTATAACTAACTGTAATTTGAGAAGAATATTTTTACCTATTCCTTTTGCTTTTGATAACTGCGCGGGAACAAAGTAAAAATAATGACGAAGTAAACGGAGCATGGCAGCTCCGTTTCATTTGAAAGGAATTAATTAAGCAGGCCGGGGAAAATCCCCTTAATACCAGTAACGATAAATTCAATCCCCAATGCCATCAGCAATAGCCCCATAATACGCGTAATCACGTTGATGCCGGTCTGGCGTAAAACCCGTACCAGCCACGGTGCCATGCGGAACAATCCCCAGCAACATAAAGCGAACAATGCAATAGCCACAAAGAAACCAAACAGATAGCTAATGCTGTGATAACGCGTACCCCAGACGATGGTAGAACTGATCGCCCCTGGCCCCGCCATCAACGGCAACGCCAATGGCACCACACCAATACTTTCACGTACCGCGGTTTCTGATTTTTCTTGCTTGTTCTGTTTATCCTCGCCAAGCTTGCCGCTGATCATCGACATCGCTATCGTCACCACCAGGATGCCCCCGGCGATACGGAACGAATCAATTGATATACCAAAAAGTTGTAGAATCGTGTCGCCGAGAAAAAGCGAGATCCACAAGATAATGGCCACAGACAGGTTGGCTGTAAGGTTAGTTTTGTTTCGCGCTGCCGCTGTCTGATAACTGGTCATGCTGATAAAGACGGGAATAATCCCTACCGGGTTGACCAGCGCAAATAACCCGATGAAAAATTTGAAGTAAACGGGAAAATCAAAAAGGGTCTGAATCACGGTTAGCTCCGAAGCAAAAGCCGGATAATGTTAGCCATAAATAAGGTTGAAAAGACGCGCTGACAATACGCCTTTTGACAGCATTTTTCACCTCCTAACTACTTAAAATTGCTATCATTCGTTATTGTTATCTAGTTGTGCAAAACATGCTAATGTAGCCACCAAATCATACTACAATTTATTAACTGTTAGCTATAATGGCGAAAAGCGATGCTGAAAGGTGTCAGCTTTGCAAAAATTTGATTTGGATCACGTAATCAGTACCCAGAAGTGAGTAATCTTGCTTACGCCACCTGGAAGTGACGCATTAGAGATAATAACTCTAATGTTTAAACTCTTTTAGTAAATCACAGTGAGTGTGAGCGCGAGTAAGCTTTTGATTTTCATCGGTTAAGCAAATCATCACCGCACTGACTATACTCTCGTATTCGAGCAGATGATTTACTAAAAAAGTTTAACATTATCAGGAGAGCATTATGGCTGTTACTAATGTCGCTGAACTTAACGCACTCGTAGAGCGTGTAAAAAAAGCCCAGCGTGAATATGCCAGTTTCACTCAAGAGCAAGTAGACAAAATCTTCCGCGCCGCCGCTCTGGCTGCTGCAGATGCTCGAATCCCACTCGCGAAAATGGCCGTTGCCGAATCCGGCATGGGTATCGTCGAAGATAAAGTGATCAAAAACCACTTTGCTTCTGAATATATCTACAACGCCTATAAAGATGAAAAAACCTGTGGTGTTCTGTCTGAAGACGACACTTTTGGTACCATCACTATCGCTGAACCAATCGGTATTATTTGCGGTATCGTTCCGACCACTAACCCGACTTCAACTGCTATCTTCAAATCGCTGATCAGCCTGAAGACCCGTAACGCCATTATCTTCTCCCCGCACCCGCGTGCAAAAGATGCAACCAACAAAGCGGCTGATATCGTTCTGCAGGCTGCTATCGCTGCCGGTGCTCCGAAAGATCTGATCGGCTGGATCGATCAACCTTCTGTTGAACTGTCTAACGCACTGATGCACCACCCAGACATCAACCTGATCCTCGCGACTGGTGGTCCGGGCATGGTTAAAGCCGCATACAGCTCCGGTAAACCAGCTATCGGTGTAGGCGCGGGTAACACTCCAGTTGTTATTGATGAAACTGCTGATATCAAACGTGCAGTTGCATCTGTACTGATGTCCAAAACCTTCGACAACGGCGTAATCTGTGCTTCTGAACAGTCTGTTGTTGTTGTTGACTCTGTTTATGACGCAGTACGTGAACGTTTCGCAACCCACGGCGGCTATCTGTTGCAGGGTAAAGAGCTGAAAGCTGTTCAGGATGTTATCCTGAAAAATGGTGCGCTGAACGCGGCTATCGTTGGTCAGCCAGCCTATAAAATTGCTGAACTGGCAGGCTTCTCTGTACCAGAAAACACCAAGATTCTGATCGGTGAAGTGACCGTTGTTGATGAAAGCGAACCGTTCGCACATGAAAAACTGTCCCCGACTCTGGCAATGTACCGCGCTAAAGATTTCGAAGACGCGGTAGAAAAAGCAGAGAAACTGGTTGCTATGGGCGGTATCGGTCATACCTCTTGCCTGTACACTGACCAGGATAACCAACCGGCTCGCGTTTCTTACTTCGGTCAGAAAATGAAAACAGCTCGTATCCTGATTAACACCCCGGCTTCTCAGGGTGGTATCGGTGACCTGTATAACTTCAAACTCGCACCTTCCCTGACTCTGGGTTGTGGTTCCTGGGGTGGTAACTCCATCTCTGAAAACGTTGGTCCGAAACACCTGATCAACAAGAAAACCGTTGCTAAGCGAGCTGAAAACATGTTGTGGCACAAACTTCCGAAATCTATCTACTTCCGCCGTGGCTCCCTGCCAATCGCGCTCGATGAAGTGATTACTGATGGCCACAAACGTGCGCTCATCGTGACTGACCGCTTCCTGTTCAACAATGGTTATGCTGATCAGATCACTTCCGTACTGAAAGCAGCAGGCGTTGAAACTGAAGTCTTCTTCGAAGTAGAAGCGGACCCGACCCTGAGCATCGTTCGTAAAGGTGCAGAACTGGCAAACTCCTTCAAACCAGACGTGATTATCGCGCTGGGTGGTGGTTCCCCGATGGACGCCGCGAAGATCATGTGGGTTATGTACGAACATCCGGAAACTCACTTCGAAGAGCTGGCGCTGCGCTTTATGGATATCCGTAAACGTATCTACAAGTTCCCGAAAATGGGCGTGAAAGCGAAAATGATCGCTGTCACCACCACTTCTGGTACAGGTTCTGAAGTCACTCCGTTTGCGGTTGTAACTGACGACGCTACTGGTCAGAAATACCCGCTGGCGGACTATGCGCTGACCCCGGATATGGCGATTGTCGACGCCAACCTGGTTATGGACATGCCGAAGTCCCTGTGTGCTTTCGGTGGTCTGGACGCAGTAACTCACGCCATGGAAGCTTATGTTTCTGTACTGGCATCTGAGTTCTCTGATGGTCAGGCTCTGCAGGCACTGAAACTGCTGAAAGAATATCTGCCAGCGTCCTACCACGAAGGGTCTAAAAATCCGGTAGCGCGTGAACGTGTTCACAGTGCAGCAACTATCGCGGGTATCGCATTTGCGAACGCCTTCCTGGGTGTATGTCACTCAATGGCGCACAAACTGGGTTCCCAGTTCCATATTCCGCACGGTCTGGCAAACGCCCTGCTGATTTGTAACGTTATTCGCTACAATGCGAACGACAACCCGACCAAGCAGACTGCATTCAGCCAGTATGACCGTCCGCAGGCTCGCCGTCGTTATGCTGAAATTGCCGACCACCTGGGTCTGAGCGCACCGGGCGACCGTACTGCTGCTAAGATCGAGAAACTGCTGGCATGGCTGGAAACGCTGAAAGCTGAACTGGGTATTCCGAAATCTATCCGTGAAGCTGGCGTTCAGGAAGCAGACTTCCTGGCGAACGTGGATAAACTGTCTGAAGATGCATTCGATGACCAGTGCACCGGCGCTAACCCGCGTTACCCGCTGATCTCCGAGCTGAAACAGATTCTGCTGGATACCTACTACGGTCGTGATTATGTAGAAGGTGAAACTGCAGCGAAAAAAGAAGCCGCTCCGGCTAAAGCTGAGAAAAAAGCGAAAAAATCCGCTTAATCAGTAGCGCTGTCTGGCAATATAAACGGCCCCTTCT
>NZ_JBQZXC010000100.1:0-13906 GCF_053555815.1 Shigella sp. SIG6
GAAGTCACTGTCGTTCTCAAAATCGGTGGAGCTGCATGACAAGGTTATCGGGCATTATCTGAACATAAAACACTATCAGTAAGTTGGAGTCATTACCCACCGGCGGAATAGGAGAGAATTCAAGTTTAATTCGTCGTCTGGTCATGGAACATTTGGCTGTATTAGGCGTAGAGATTGATACAGAAATGAATAATCGATCTAACTCTTTTGGCGAGCGAATTGTTTCCAGTGAAAATGCGCATGTCATTTGCGTCGTTATTCCGACTAACGAAGAAAAAATGATTGCTTTGGATGCCATTCATTTAGGTAAAGTTAACGCGCCCGCAGAATTTGCATAATTTAGTTGAAGTATTGTAGAGAGATTATTTTTCATGAAGGTAGATATTGATACCAGCGATAAGCTGTACGCTGACGCATGGCTTGGCTTTAAAGGTACGGACTGGAAAAGCGAAATTAATGTCCGCGATTTTATTCAACATAACTATACACCGTATGAAGGCGATGAATCTTTTCTCGCCGAAGCGACGCCTGCCACCACGGAATTGTGGGAAAAAGTAATGGAAGGCATCCGTATCGAAAACGCAACCCACGCGCCGGTTGATTTCGATACCAATATTGCCACCACAATTACCGCTCATGATGCGGGATATATTAACCAGCCGCTGGAAAAAATTGTTGGCCTGCAAACGGATGCGCCGTTGAAACGTGCGCTACACCCGTTCGGTGGCATTAATATGATTAAAAGTTCATTCCACGCCTATGGCCGTGAAATGGACAGTGAATTTGAATATCTGTTTACCGATCTGCGTAAAACCCATAACCAGGGCGTATTTGATGTTTACTCACCGGATATGCTGCGCTGCCGTAAATCTGGCGTGCTGACCGGTTTACCAGATGGCTATGGTCGTGGGCGCATTATCGGTGACTATCGCCGCGTAGCGCTGTATGGCATCAGTTATCTGGTGCGTGAACGCAAACTGCAATTTGCCGATCTCCAGTCTCGTCTGGAAAAAGGCGAGGATCTGGAAGCCACCATCCGTCTGCGTGAGGAGCTGGCAGAGCATCGTCATGCGCTGTTGCAGATTCAGGAAATGGCGGCGAAATATGGCTTTGATATCTCTCGCCCGGCGCAGAATGCACAGGAAGCGGTGCAGTGGCTCTACTTCGCTTATCTGGCGGCAGTGAAATCGCAAAATGGCGGCGCGATGTCGCTGGGGCGAACGGCATCGTTCCTGGATATCTACATTGAGCGCGACTTTAAAGCTGGCGTCCTCAATGAGCAGCAGGCACAGGAACTGATCGATCACTTCATCATGAAGATCCGTATGGTACGCTTCCTGCGTACACCGGAATTTGATTCGCTGTTCTCCGGCGACCCAATCTGGGCGACGGAAGTGATCGGCGGGATGGGGCTGGACGGTCGTACGCTGGTGACCAAAAACTCCTTCCGCTATTTGCACACCCTGCACACTATGGGGCCGGCACCGGAACCTAACCTGACCATTCTTTGGTCGGAAGAATTACCGATTGCCTTCAAAAAATATGCCGCGCAGGTGTCGATCGTCACCTCTTCCTTGCAGTATGAAAATGACGATCTGATGCGTACTGACTTCAACAGCGACGATTACGCGATTGCCTGCTGCGTCAGCCCAATGGTGATTGGTAAGCAAATGCAGTTCTTTGGTGCACGCGCTAACCTGGCGAAAACGCTGCTCTACGCAATTAACGGCGGGGTGGACGAGAAGCTGAAGATTCAGGTCGGGCCGAAAACAGCACCGCTGATGGACGACGTGCTGGATTACGACAAAGTGATGGACAGCCTCGATCACTTCATGGACTGGCTGGCGGTGCAGTACATCAGCGCGCTGAATATCATTCACTACATGCACGACAAGTACAGCTACGAAGCTTCGCTGATGGCGCTGCACGATCGTGATGTCTATCGCACTATGGCATGCGGCATCGCGGGCCTGTCGGTGGCGACGGACTCCCTGTCTGCCATCAAATATGCCCGCGTGAAACCAATCCGTGACGAAAACGGCCTGGCGGTGGACTTTGAAATCGACGGTGAATATCCGCAGTACGGCAACAACGACGAGCGCGTAGACAGCATTGCCTGCGACCTGGTTGAACGCTTTATGAAGAAAATTAAAGCGCTGCCAACCTATCGCAACGCCGTCCCTACCCAGTCGATTCTGACTATCACTTCTAACGTGGTGTACGGCCAGAAAACCGGTAATACGCCGGACGGTCGTCGCGCCGGAACACCGTTCGCGCCGGGCGCTAACCCGATGCATGGTCGTGACCGCAAAGGTGCCGTGGCCTCATTGACGTCGGTGGCGAAACTGCCGTTCACCTACGCCAAAGATGGGATCTCGTACACCTTCTCAATCGTTCCTGCGGCGCTGGGCAAAGAAGATCCAGTACGTAAAACCAACCTTGTTGGCCTGCTGGATGGGTATTTCCACCACGAAGCGGATGTCGAAGGCGGTCAACACCTCAACGTCAACGTAATGAATCGGGAAATGCTGCTGGATGCCATCGAGCACCCGGAAAAATATCCTAACCTGACAATCCGTGTCTCTGGCTACGCCGTGCGCTTCAACGCACTGACCCGTGAACAGCAACAGGATGTTATTTCACGTACTTTTACCCAGGCGCTCTGACGCCGGAGGATGTATGAAAAAGATTATCGAAACGCAACGTGCCCCAGGCGCAATCGGCCCTTATGTTCAGGGCGTTGATTTAGGCAGCATGGTCTTCACCTCCGGGCAAATTCCGGTTTGCCCGCAGACCGGTGAGATCCCGGCTGATGTGCAAGATCAGGCACGTTTAAGCCTCGAAAACGTCAAAGCGATCGTGGTTGCTGCCGGGCTGAGCGTGGGCGATATCATCAAGATGACCGTGTTCATCACCGATCTGAATGATTTTGCCACCATCAATGAAGTCTATAAGCAGTTCTTCGATGAGCATCAGGCGACCTACCCGACCCGGAGCTGTGTGCAGGTTGCGCGTTTGCCGAAAGATGTGAAGCTGGAAATTGAAGCTATCGCAGTACGTAGTGCGTAAAGCCTCGTGAGCGGGACGGTCGCAAGGTCGTTCCGCTCCACTTCACTGAACGGCAATCCGAGGGTGTGGATATGATTAGTGCATTCGATATTTTCAAAATTGGGATTGGTCCCTCCAGTTCGCATACCGTGGGGCCAATGAATGCCGGAAAAAGTTTTATTGATCGGCTGGAAAGTAGCGGCTTATTAACCGCGACGAGCCATATTGTGGTCGATCTGTACGGGTCGTTGTCACTGACGGGCAAAGGCCATGCCACGGATGTCGCCATTATCATGGGACTGGCAGGAAACAGTCCGCAGGATGTTGTCATTGATGAGATCCCTGCATTTATAGAGTTAGTAACGCGCAGCGGGCGGCTGCCAGTGGCATCTGGTGCGCATATTGTTGATTTTCCTGTAGCAAAGAACATTATCTTCCATCCCGAAATGTTGCCTCGCCATGAGAACGGAATGCGGATCACTGCCTGGAAGGGACAGGAAGCGCTATTAAGTAAAACCTATTACTCTGTCGGCGGCGGGTTTATTGTCGAAGAAGAACACTTCGGCCTGTCGCACGATGTCGAAACGTCCGTACCTTACGATTTCCACTCAGCAGGTGAACTGCTGAAAATGTGTGATTACAACGGCCTGTCTATATCTGGCCTGATGATGCACAACGAGCTGGCGCTGCGCAGCAAAGCGGAAATTGACGCAGGGTTTGCCCGTATCTGGCAAGTGATGCATGACGGTATTGAACGCGGGATGAACACTGAAGGCGTGCTGCCTGGTCCGCTCAATGTGCCGCGTCGTGCCGTAGCGCTGCGTCGTCAGCTGGTTTCTAGCGATAACATCTCTAACGATCCGATGAATGTCATCGACTGGATCAACATGTACGCGCTGGCGGTTAGTGAAGAAAACGCAGCTGGCGGGCGCGTGGTAACGGCACCGACTAACGGTGCGTGCGGCATTATTCCGGCAGTGCTGGCTTATTACGATAAGTTCCGTCGTCCGGTAAACGAGCGGTCAATTGCCCGCTATTTTCTGGCAGCGGGGGCTATTGGCGCGCTGTATAAAATGAACGCCTCCATCTCTGGCGCGGAGGTCGGCTGTCAGGGGGAGATTGGCGTGGCCTGTTCAATGGCAGCGGCAGGGTTAACTGAACTACTGGGCGGCAGTCCGGCGCAGGTATGCAATGCGGCGGAAATCGCGATGGAGCATAACCTTGGGCTGACCTGCGATCCGGTTGCCGGACAGGTACAAATCCCGTGCATTGAACGTAATGCCATTAATGCCGTGAAAGCAGTAAACGCCGCGCGGATGGCGATGCGCCGCACCTCGGCACCGCGTGTTTCACTCGATAAAGTGATCGAGACGATGTATGAAACCGGCAAAGATATGAACGATAAATACCGCGAAACATCACGCGGAGGACTGGCCATTAAAGTGGTCTGCGGCTGACATTGCTGTCAGCTTTCATCCTTGGGTGCACAAATGTGCACCTTTTTTTTGTGATCTGCCGCAAATAGAGAATGAATATTCTCTTGCGATTAATTTAGTAGAAAATTCTTATCCATCTCCGTTATTTTAAAGTCTTGATTGTGAAGATTTTCTCTGGCCTCGCGCGTATCATTTCTTTATTCTAATAACTCGCCTGCAAAAACGTAGACCGCATATCGCCTTGATGCGGCTCGGAAAAAAATAATAAGCCCTACAAAATATTGAGCGAGAAATTATGGAAATTGCATCGAATAAAGGCGTCATTGCAGACGCTTCGACCCCGGCGGGTCGTGCTGGAATGAGTGAGAGCGAGTGGCGAGAAGCGATCAAATTCGACAGTACTGACACCGGCTGGGTGATTATGAGTATCGGGATGGCGATTGGCGCGGGGATTGTTTTTCTCCCGGTGCAGGTCGGTTTGATGGGATTGTGGGTATTTTTGCTCTCATCGGTGATTGGTTACCCGGCAATGTATCTGTTTCAGCGGTTGTTTATTAATACGCTGGCAGAATCACCAGAATGTAAAGATTACCCGAGTGTCATTAGCGGTTATTTAGGTAAAAACTGGGGCATCCTGTTAGGTGCGCTCTATTTCGTAATGCTGGTGATTTGGATGTTCGTCTATTCCACCGCCATCACCAACGATAGTGCTTCCTATCTGCATACCTTCGGCGTGACGGAAGGGTTGCTGTCAGACAGTCCCTTTTATGGTCTGGTACTGATTTGCATTCTGGTGGCGATCAGCAGTATGATCGGCGATGTCAGCGGCATGATTTGCGATGGTGCGTCGAACAGCTGCGCGATGAAGGTTTCGACCAGTGCTTCGGCTGCGTGGAAAGCGGTGTTAATGGCGCTGGATGATACCGCCGTGACCGGCAATGAAGGGATCGTGGCGCATGATGTTGAGCAGTCGATTGCCAACCTGTGTGCGTTAGCAAGCCATTCGATGCAGCAAACGGATCGGCAGATTATCGAGATTATGGCGAGCAAGGCCAGATAAACGCCAGGTTTTGAGTATTGTGCCGGATGCGATGCTGGCGCACCTTATCCGGCCTACGGGGTGCTCAACTTGTTGATGTTGTTGTGTTTTGTACCTGATGCCGGATGCGATGCTGGCGCATCTTATCCGGCCTACGGGGTGTTTAATTTGTTGATGTTGTTGTGTTTTGTAGGCCGGATAAGGCGTTTACGCCGCATCCGGCAACCTGTCTTTACGCGGTAGCTTCATCCTCGGCTAAACGCGTTTCAGCATCCGCGACGATAGCTTCCAGCTCGCTCAACATCTCTTCATAGCCAAAATTTTTGGCGGTGCGAGCAGGTTCTTTCGCCACCACGGGCTTCGCTGGCTGGCGCTTTTTGGTCGATTTTTTACTCATCATCATCTCCCTGTAAAAACAACTAGACAGGCAAATCTATCAGCAAAGCGCGCAGTGGGGAATCGGCAACCAGCGTAATGTTAGCCTCGTCACGAATAAACGCCCCATCACCGCAGGTTAGCGCCGCTTTCTCTTCATGATGCGTAAGCGCATGAAATTTCCCGTGAATCGATTGCAAATACGCGCGTGGCCCATGCAACTGGAAATTCGCACTTTCGCCTTTGTCGAGCACGATATGGTGCAGCCACACTTGTTGGCGTAATTGCAGGCTTCCCATCGCACCCTCTGGCGAGGCGATTAATTGCTGTTTGTCCATATTAAGCGCCAGCTTTTGAATCAGCGGATTCTCTCGCTGCGGGCAGGTATCCAGCCAAAGCTGCATTCGCGTTAACGGTTTGTCTTTGCTGAGATTGTGTTCGCTATAGCTGACACCCGGCTGGGTAGAGAGCAGCAACGCCTCTCCGGCGCTGGCCTGAACATGATTGCCTTCGCTGTCGCGATACTCTGCTTCTCCATCCAGAATCACATTTAAAATATCGACTTTGGGATAGGTTCGCGGCTGAAAGGCGGCACCTGGGGCCAGCACTTCTTGGTTAAGCACACGCAGGGAGGCATAGCCTAACAATTTCGGGTCGAAGTAGTGTCCAAAGGAAAAAGTATACCGGGCCTGCAACCATCCGTAGTCTGCTTGTCCACACTGCCTGGCAGTTCGGGTAGTAATCATAATTCTTGACCTCTCTTTACTTCCTTTTATGGTAAGGGGCTGGACGCTACATTGTTAGCCAGATATTCTGCCCGGTATGTTCAAATTTCCTGAATGAGAACGAAATGGCCAAAGAAAGGGCATTAACGCTGGAAGCACTACGGGTTATGGATGCGATCGATCGCCGGGGCAGTTTTGCGGCGGCAGCGGATGAGCTGGGACGCGTGCCTTCCGCACTTAGCTACACCATGCAAAAACTGGAAGAAGAGCTGGATGTGGTGCTGTTTGACCGCTCGGGCCATCGCACCAAATTCACCAATGTCGGGAGGATGTTGCTGGAGCGAGGGCGCGTTTTGCTGGAAGCCGCAGATAAACTGACTACTGATGCGTAAGCTCTCGCGCGCGGTTGGGAAACGCATCTCACCATTGTGACCGAAGCGCTGGTACCGACACCTGCCTTTTTCCCGTTAATCGACAAACTGGCGGCAAAAGCCAATACCCAACTGGCAATCATCACAGAAGTGCTGGCGGGGGCGTGGGAACGGCTGGAGCAGGGGCGGGCGGATATCGTTATCGCGCCGGATATGCATTTTCGTTCCTCGTCGGAGATCAACTCGCGCAAGCTCTATACGTTAATGAACGTCTACGTTGCCGCGCCTGATCACCCGATTCATCAGGAGCCGGAACCGTTATCTGAAGTGACGCGTGTGAAATATCGTGGAATTGCGGTAGCGGATACCGCTCGTGAGCGCCCGGTGTTGACCGTACAGCTGCTGGACAAACAGCCGCGCTTAACGGTGAGCACGATTGAAGATAAACGTCAGGCATTACTGGCGGGGCTTGGCGTGGCGACGATGCCGTATCCGATGGTCGAAAAAGATATTGCGGAAGGGCGGTTGCGTGTCGTCAGCCCGGAATCGACCAGCGAGATCGATATTATTATGGCCTGGCGTCGTGACAGTATGGGGGAAGCGAAATCCTGGTGTCTGCGGGAAATTCCAAAGTTGTTCGCTGGAAAATAATCTATTAAGCACCTTTCACAAGGTGCTTCTGACTGCTGACAAACGCAAAACTGCCTGATGCGCTACGCTTATCAGGCCTACGCAGTCACTGCAATATATTGAATTTTGGCAATTTGTAGGCTGGATAAGGCGTTTACGCCGCATCCGGCATAAACAAAGCGCACTTTGTCAACAATTTGAAGCACCTTTTACAAGGTGCTTAATCATTATTCTTGTTCCAGTTTTGGATCTGGTCCAAAGCGGTTTTCGCCTGGCGTACCCGCCAGGCAGTTAAAGACGATGATAATAAGCCAGCCGATAAACGGGATTAAGAATAGCAGTGCCCACCACGCCGAGCGGTCGGTGTCGTGCAGGCGGCGGAACTGAACCGCCCACCACGGTAAAAACACCAGAATACCGTAGATTGTCGTCAGGATGCCTTCGCCACCAGCGCGTTGCCAGCCTAACATTTTATCCAGCAGCCCCAGCACGAACGTAAAGATGATGTTGACCAGAATAAACATCCAGTACTCTTTGCGCCGCGCACGACCCCGGAAACCGACATAATTTTTTAGTACTTTCAGATACCAGTCCATTTTTGCCTCAATTTTGCTCAATCACTTGTTTTTAAAGCAGCAAATTAAGAATAGACGTGAATGAAATGGCAGTAAATATTCGTTCAAGGAATTAATAAAGTGCCGTGAAGGCGCGCTAAGACTGATGGCAAGCGCAAAATCGCCAGATGCGCTACGCTTATCTGGCCTACGCGGTCATTGTAACATATTGAATATAAACGCTTTGTAGGTTTGATAAGGCGTTCACGCCGCATCCGACATGAACAACATGCACTTAGCTAATTATCAGAGGCACCTCGTAAGGTGCCTTTTTTTAACCGAAGCGAACATCTCGTCCATGCGGTTCATCGAGATCCTGCCACGGACCAATTGAAATAATCCCCGTAGGGTTGATGGTCTTATGGCTGCGGAAGTAATGATTACGGATGTGATCGAAATTGACAGTTTCGGCGATCCCCGGCATCTGGTAGATATCGCGCAGGAAGCCATACAGATTCAGGTAATCGCTGATGCGGTGCTTATCACACTTGAAGTGGGTCACATACACTGGATCAAAACGCACCAGCGTAGTCCACAGGCGAATATCGGCTTCGGTTAGCTGGTTGCCGGTCAGGTAACGATGCTGGCCTAAAATCTGCTCCAGTCGCGCCAGCGATTCAAACACTTTCGCCACCGCCTCGTCGTAGGCTTGCTGGCTGGTGGCAAACCAGCTTTATACACGCCGTTGTTAACGGTGTCATAAATCCAGCCGTTAAGTTCGTCAATTTTCGTTTGCAGGGCTGGTGGGTAGTAATCACCCGCTTTTGCGCCCAGCGCATCAAACGCGGTATTGAACATGCGGATGATTTCTGCTGATTCGTTGCTGACGATGGTGTGGTTCTTTTTGTCCCACAGCACGGGAACAGTAACTCGTCCGCTGTAGTGTGGATCGGCGTGGAGATAAAGCTGATACAGAAATTCATGTTGATAGAGCGTATCTCCGGTTGCTCCCGGAAAACTGTCATCAAAGGTCCAGCCGTTTTCCAGCATCAGCGGGTTCACTACGGAAACGGAAATAAACGGTTCCAGTCCTTTGAGTTTGCGCATGATCAGCGTGCGGTGCGCCCACGGGCAGGCGAGTGAAACATAGAGATGATAACGATCTTTCTCTGCGATAAAACCGCCTGTGCCAGTGGGGCCAGGTGCGCCATCGGCAGTGAGCCAGTTACGAAATGCGGAAGCTGAACGTTGAAATTTACCGCCGGTAGATTTGGTATCGTACCAGGTGTCATGCCAGACGCCGTCAATCAGTTGACCCATTTTTCTCTCCTCCAATAGCAAAAACGAGGAGCTTCCTCCTCGTTTTTTATCGTTAAGTATAGCGCGTGCTTACCACTTTTTATTCAGCAGGCGGTCGATGCTATACGCGCCCGGACCGGTAATTGCCAGCAGCAGGAATCCGCCAGAAATTGTCAGGTTTTTCATGAACATCAGCGAGTTGACGCCTTCAGCAAAGTTGCTGTGAAATAAAAATGCCGTCAGCAGCGTAAAGCCCGCAGTAAACAGGGCTGTGGTGCGAGTCAGGAAACCGAACAGGATTGCCAGACCACCACCGAACTCAAGCAGAATCACCAGCGGCAGCATAAAACCCGGGACACCCATTGCTTCCATATATTGTTGGGTACCAGAGTAAGCGGTGATTTTTCCCCAGCCTGCGGTAATAAACAGAATCGGCATTAAAATGTGCGCTACCAGTACACCAACATCTTCTAATTTTTTCATCATACTCTCCACTGCGCCACTCAGGCTGCTGATTGTTTTTTTGTGCAAGGGCGCGGTATTAGCGTCGTTGCTGTCGATGGAGAGAATCATAAACGTGGTGAATGATGATTGTTAGCAAGGAAAACTGTCAAAAATATTCAAAAAATTTGAGGGATAAGGCCGGAATTGCTCCGGCCAGAGGGAAGTTAACCGCGAAGCTGTTGCTGCTTGAGGGGCGTTTTAACCAGACGCCAGGCGCTCCATACGCCAAAACCGCGTCTGGCCCAGCGGACCAGCATATTAGGATGGCGAATCGTCCAGATCGCCATCACGCTACTGCCAACCAGCGCCCAGGAGCGCAGACTTAGCAGCATATTCCAGCGACGATCGTAAGCGCCTGTTGCCTCCAGCCATTCACGACGACTGGCGGAAAGATCCAGCCGTTGTTGCTGGATCTGGCTAAGCAGTTGCGCCTTACGTCGTTCACGTTCGACTTTACTGCTCACGGGACTCCTCCTCGAGCAGTTGCCGATCGTTTGCCAGCTCATGGCGTGTATGGCGCAGCAAGGTGGATTTACGCGATTTACGTAACGTCCAGATACCGCCAATCAGTGCCAGTAGCAGCAACACCACGGTGGTGGCAATCATCGCATTCAGGCGATATTGCGGATCAACCGCCCAAATAATTAGCACCATCAGGCTCATAAGACCAAATGCAGCGAAAAGCATCGTCAGGCCCAGCATCAGTAAAAGTTGAAAGAGATTAGCTTTTTCCTCTTCCAGCTCCACCACCGCCAGCCGCAGACGTGTTTCCACCATTTCAACCATGATGGAAACAATTCGCTGCCCGATGCCCAGAACGCTTTTACCGGGCCCTTGCGCGTGATGAGTGTCCGCCATAATTAACGACGCGACAGCAGAACGCCGAGCACTACACCGATTGCAGCGCCAATTCCCACGCCGGTCCACGGATTTTCACGCACATACTCATCAGCACGCGCCGCCGCGACACGGGTTTGTTTGGCGATGGCATCACCGGTTTCACCCAGGCGATAACGGCTCTGTTTCAGTGCCTGCTCCGCTTTGCTACGAATCTTACTCAACTCTTCTTTCGACTTCTCGCCAGATGAGCTAAGCACCTCTTCCAGCGTATCGGAAAGGGATTTCAACTCAGCACGCAGATGTTCCGTAGTGTGTTCTTTCGACATAGTTTTCTCCAGGTGAGTAAGTAGTGACTATTGTGAGTTAGTAGTCGCGCGCTTCCAGCTTTTTCAGCTCTTCCTGCGCTTCTGCCAGTTTCCGTTCGCGTTTGGCAATCTTATCGGCATCGCCTTTTTGCTTCGCCTCGGCTAAATCTTGCTGGCGTTCCGCCACCTCATCTTTCTGCTTTGCGATTTTCTTGTGATGATCGGCACGCAGCTGGCTATCTGAACAGTTGGCCCGGACTTCACTCAGGGCTTTATTCAGACCGTCAATACGATTCTGGTTTTGGTGTTTTTCGGCATAGCTGAGCTCCTTAAGGATATTTTGCTCCTTTTCCTGACACAGGGTAGTGGCATAACTACCGGCACTAAGAGCAAAGAGAGAAACAGCTAAAGCGATGCGGTATTTCATTCTTGAACCTTCCATTGTGATTCGGACCTATTACAAAGGAACGATTGTCCAGACAACGAAGCGGTAGTGTTAACCACCGCCTCATTAATCATAGACAGTTACGGTGAAATCACCAAAGTGAGTGATATGTTTCGGATAACAGGAAGTTATCCGAAGCGATGAGAGTTATCCCGTAACCGGGTCAGCCACTGCATAGCCTGACTGTTATTGTCCTGCTGCGCAATGATGTAGCCATGGGGCAATGTTCTGTCGAGGACCGCTTTTGCGGCGGCGCTCTGGTCGCTGGAGTCAAATGTAATTAACAGAGTGTCGTTTTTGGGGGTGATACTTTTGAAAGGAATGCCATGAGCGTCAAGGTGATGCCAGATCGAAAAACCGTCTGGCATCGTTGTGCCTTGATGAACGGCACGAATCGCCAGCGTAGACTCTTGCTGGCGAACCGCGGACCAGGCCAGCAACAGCGTGCCGACCAGAAGTAAAACAGTGCCGGACCAGGCTAGCTGGCGAAGCGACATGCGAGGTATTTGCATCCCTTACCCCCGATTTCCATATTTCTTTTTCCATAACACGACCAGAGAACCTGCCAGGCCAAACACCAGCAGCACCACCGGGAGCAGCATCAGGCATGACATCAGCTGGTCCTCGTACTTTAAAAATACCGGCGTTTTGCCGAGCATGTAACCCAGAGTTGTCAGGATCAATACCCACAGCAGACCGCTCATCCAGTTGAAGAACTGAAAGCGCGCGTTATTCAGCCCTGATAACCCGGCAATCGTCGGCAGCAGTGTTCTGACAAATGCAATAAAGCGACCAATTAACAGCGCCGATAAACCGTGTTTATGAAAAAGATGGTGTGCGCGTTGATGATAATGCGCGGGTAAATGAGATAGCCAGTTTTGTACGGTGCGGGTATTGCCCAGCCATCGCCCCTGAATATAGCTGACCCAGCAACCGAGGCTGGCGGCAACGGTCAGCAGCAGAATCGTTTGCGGGTAACCCATCGCGCCTTTCGCAATCAACACGCCGACCAATACCAGTAAACTGTCGCCCGGTAAAAAGGCCGCCGGAAGCAAGCCATTTTCAAGGAACAAAATTACAAACAAGACAAAATACAACATGCCAATCATCGATGGATTGGCCAGGGTTTCAAAATCCTGCGCCCACAGGGCTTGCAGCAATTGGGTCAAAAGTTCCATTCATTATTCCTGGTGAATCGGTTAACGCCACGCTGGTTTTAAAAGATGCACTACCGCAATGTTATTGCTGTTTTGGTATGTTCTGCGGGTTTGATACATCAACACAGCCTGAACTATTCCCTGTTAAAACGTGAGATAAGAAAGCATTCAAAAGCATAAATTCAAATTGAATCTAATTGTAACAAAGGTCAACGTTGTTCGTTATCAAAATTACATGTCCGTGGAGTCTGATTTTGCTGATTGCAGGGGAGGGTGGCGAGAGGATTTACACAGGCTGACACTTTATACTTTTCGCTTACCGACGAGACAAACAGGCGCATTGCAGCGCCTGTCGGACAGGAATTTCATTTGCTGCCGCTGGTGGCCGTATCGAGATGCACTACCGGGTTTTCGGCGAACAGATAGCGGTCGGCATTGAACTCGAAATCGTCGCTGGTTTCGTTAAATAACATGATTTTGGTGTTTTCCAGATGCTGCCACATTGCCAGCTTAGCAGCATGAGGATCTTTGCGAATTAACGCCTTGAGAATTTGATCATGGTCATCACACCAGTTATCAACGGTACGGGAATCAATGTGTTCGTGTAGTTTTTTCCAGTACGGGTTATGGCTACGTTGGGTCCACATTTTTTCAACGATGGCCGCCAGGGCGGAGTTCTGCGTCGCCAGGGCTACCTGAATGTGGAACTGTAAATCCCACTCGGAATCACGGAAGCATTGTTCGCCGCGCGCCTGTTCCTGAATGGCCATCAGTTTCATGATGTCTTGTTTCGTTACCTGAGTTGCCGCGAACTCGGCAATATTACTTTCGATGAGCTGGCGAGCCTGAAGCAACTCAAACGGACCGTAATTGGCGAATTCCATATTATTGTCAGCCGCCTGCTGATGGCGCGGCTGGTTGGAAACCACATGAATACCTGAACCTTTACGCACCTCCACATAGCCTTCAACTTCCAGCATGATGATGGCTTCACGAACTACCGTTCGGCTGACGTTCTTTTCATCGGCAATAAAGCGTTCGGCAGGCAGTTTATCACCCACCAGATAGACGCCCTGTTCAATGCGCTCTTTCAGGTCAGCAGCAAGTTGTTGATACAAACGGCGTGGTTCAGTGATTTCCATATGCGTCTCCCGGAGTGGAATGCGGACGAAGTTATC
>NZ_JBQZXC010000101.1:0-13528 GCF_053555815.1 Shigella sp. SIG6
CTCCGGGAGCTGTTTTTACATGCTCGCTAAGGAAATCGATAAAAGCCCGGATGCGCGTACTTACCGCACGGTCGCTGTAATAGACGGCACTGAATGGCATTTCCACTGGCAACACTTTATCTGCCATTAACTCCACCAATTCTCCGCGAGCGATTTCTTTGTCGATCATGTAGTCGGACAAACACGCAATCCCGTTGCCACTCAGGCAAAGCTGTTTCAGTGTTTCCCCACTATTGGATGACAAACCGTACTTCACCTCATGTAATTGTCCATCACTACAGGCTATCGGCCAGGTATTGAGGGAAGCGGGTTCAGTGAATCCCAGGCAAACATGTTGCTTTAAATCGTCGATCGTTTCTGGCTTCCCGTAGCGGGAAATATAATCGGGGGAGGCGATAATTTTTCGATAACTGTTAAATAACGGCCTGGCACGTAAGCTGGAGTCCGTTAACGTACCAGCGCGTATCGTGACATCCACTTTTCTTTCGATCAAATTAATAATCGTTTCGGAGGAGACTAGCGATAAAGTGACTTCCGGATAGCGTTCACGGAAAGGCTTAATTAACGGCATCAGAAAGTGCAGCACCACTGGAGTTGCGGCATCGATCCGCAACAGTCCACGCGGTGTATTACGCGTCTCCATAATTTCTGATTCTGCCGCTGCCATCTCCTGCAAAATTGACTGTACGCGACGAAAATAACGCTCGCCTTCTTCCGTCAGGCTAAGTTGCCGCGTGGTCCGATTAAGCAGGCTAACGCCAAGTTTCATTTCCAGCTTTTTCACCGCCCGGCTTACCGCTGAGTTTGCTTGCCCTAATTGTTCCGCTGCCCGGCTAAAGCTGCCGCTTTCGACGACCGAAACAAAAATGGCGAGTTCTTCCGACGTGGCTTTCATTTTTGCTCCTGTTGCAAAATAGATGAGATATTTTGAATTTATTTGTCATTAAACCATCAGGATGCGTGATATGTCATCCGATTTAATGTTCTCAATAATGAGCAAATTTCTGACCGGTGTAAGCACTTGCTTACATAACAATATACAATTGCTCGTTGAAAGAGTGAGCTAAAATCCCTATAACAGTAGAACCCTCCCGAGTGCGGAAGGGTTGACGTAATAGAGGTTTCAAAGTCAAAAGTGCGAAAAAACACCTATGCCATGCGCTATGTTGCCGGACAACCTGCGGAAAGGATCTTACCGCCGGGGTCTTTTGCGAGCATCGGCCAGGCATTACCACCTGGAGAACCGTTAAGTACCGAAGAGCGTATTCGGATCCTGGTGTGGAACATATACAAACAGCAACGCGCTGAATGGTTGTCGGTATTAAAGAACTACGGCAAAGATGCACATCTGGTGTTATTGCAGGAAGCGCAGACAACGCCAGAGTTAGTACAGTTTGCGACCGCTAACTATCTTGCCGCCGATCAGGTGCCCGCTTTCGTGCTGCCACAACATCCTTCCGGTGTAATGACCCTTTCGGCGGCGCATCCAGTGTATTGCTGCCCGTTACGTGAACGAGAACCCATTTTGCGTCTGGCGAAGTCGGCACTGGTGACGGTCTATCCATTACCTGACACCCGCCTGTTGATGGTGGTTAATATACACGCCGTCAACTTCAGTCTGGGCGTGGATGTCTATAGTAAGCAGTTACTTCCTATTGGTGATCAGATAGCTCACCACAGCGGCCCGGTCATTATGGCGGGAGATTTCAATGCCTGGAGCCGTAGAAGGATGAACGCGTTATATCGCTTTGCGCGGGAAATGTCGCTGCGCCAGGTGCGTTTTACCGATGATCAGCGCCGTCGGGCGTTTGGCCGCCCGCTCGATTTTGTTTTCTACCGTGGTCTGAACGTCAGCGAAGCTTCTGTATTGGTTACGCGCGCTTCCGATCACAATCCGCTACTCGTTGAATTCAGTCCCGGCAAGCCTGATAAATAAGGTATGTCAGGTCTGCCACAGGGCAGACCAACGTTTGGCGCTGTCCTTTTATACTCAAACAACAAAAGGACAGCGCAATGACAACACAATCCCACCATGACCACGTAGAAAAGCAGTTTAGCTCTCAAGCCTGCGAATATCTGACCAGTACCGTACATGCATCCGGACGAGATTTACAGCGCCTGGCGGTGCGTCTGGCTGATTATCCTGGTGCAAGTGTACTTGATATGGGCTGCGGAGCAGGGCATGCCAGCTTTGTTGCTGCGCAAAACGTGAGCGCGGTGGTGGCGTATGACTTATCTGCCCAAATGCTGGATGTCGTGGCACAAGCTGCCGAAGCCCGGCAACTGAAAAATATCACCACCCGCCAGGGA
This sequence comes from Shigella sp. SIG6, assembly GCF_053555815.1. Classification (NCBI taxonomy): domain Bacteria; kingdom Pseudomonadati; phylum Pseudomonadota; class Gammaproteobacteria; order Enterobacterales; family Enterobacteriaceae; genus Shigella; species Shigella sp. SIG6. The sequence continues at coordinate 2,311 of NZ_JBQZXC010000101.1, forward strand.
TATGCCGAAAGTCTGCCATTTGCCGATAACGCATTTGATATTGTTATCAGCCGTTATTCTGCCCATCACTGGCATGATGTTGGTGCAGCACTGCGTGAAGTGAACCGGATATTGAAACCTGGCGGTAGGATGATTGTGATGGACGTAATGTCTCCGGGTCATCCAGTGCGCGACATCTGGTTACAGACGGTAGAAGCATTACGCGATACCTCTCACGTACGAAACTACGCCAGCGGTGAGTGGTTGAGGTTAATCAATGAAGCCAATCTGATAGTTGATAATTTAATTACAGATAAGTTACCGCTGGAATTTTGTTCATGGGTCGCGAGAATGCGTACGCCAGAAGCGTTAGTAGACGCTATTCGCATTTACCAACAGAGCGCATCGACAGAGGTGAGAACGTATTTTGCCTTGCAGAATGACGGCTCTTTCACCAGTGATATCATCATGGTAGAAGCACATAAAGCGGCATAAATAAAAAAGGCACCGGGGGAATCGGTACCTTTTTATTATCTGGTTTGTCAGGAATCTGGCATGTTGTTGTTTTTCACAAACAACGTCAGCTTGTCGCCTGGTTGCAGATTCGCAGTGTCGCTGTTCCAGCGCATCACATCTTTGATGTTCACGCCGTAGCGTTTAGCAATGCTTGAAAGCGAATCGCCTTTGCGTACACGATACGTAATGCTATCGCTGTTGTTTGCCAGTCGCTGTGCGCTACTGCCTGCACCAATCGTCAAACTTTGGCCTGGCTTCAGCTTAGATCCGCGCAGTTTGTTCCACTGCTGCAAATCTTTGGTGCTTACGCCGAGACGTGAAGCGATGCTTGAAAGCGTGTCGCCAGAGCGTACGGTGTAAACACGGCTGTTAAGCGGCGTATTGTCGGCAACCAGCGTCGACTGTACAGCAGCAATTTCGCCTGAAGCGAGAGATTCACGCAGTTGATCTGCATGCTTCTTTGGCACCATCACGTACTGCGGCCCACTTGCGCCCAGCGTGGAGCCTTTCACGCCAGCGTTGAATGTCTTCAGCTTGCTGACGGAAATCCCCGCCATATCTGCAACCTTCGCCATTTCAACCGGGCTACTCAGGTGCACACGCGCCAGAGCACGGCTTTCATCGGTCGTTGGCAGACGTACGCCATAACGCTTGCTGTTTTTGAGAATGTCACTCAATGCCAGCATTTTAGGCACGTACTGCTTCGTTTCCTGCGGCAACGGTAACGACCAGAAGTCCGTGGATTTCCCACGCGCTTTGTTCGTTTTAATTGCCTTCATGACCCGACCTTCGCCGCTGTTATAAGCCGCTACGGTCAGAAGCCAGTCGCCGTCAAACATTTTGTTCAGACGCTGCATCATATTCAGCGCGGCAGTTGTTGAAGCAACAACATCGCGACGCGCGTCATAATTGCGGGTCTGTTTCAAACCATAATTGCGCCCCGTGCTCGGAATGATCTGCCAGATGCCTGCGGCATTGGCGCCAGACGTTGCGTGAGGATCAAAAGCGCTCTCCACTATGGGTAGTAGTACCAGTTCCATAGGCATGTTACGTTTTTTAACTTGCCCTGCTATCCAGTACATATACGGCTCTGCCCGTAAAGTTACATCGTGGAGATAGCTCTTATTGCGTAAATATTTCTGTTTCTGTTCGCGAATCCGGTCATTTTCCGGAATTCCCATCTTTAGCTCGTCGCCAATGAAAGCCCACAAGTCACCATCTGGCGCGATAGACGTCCCATCGTCCATCCATCGTGCTTGACTTGTAAACTTTGCTGCTTCCCCTTGACCAGCTGCAGAAAGGCTCTGTGCGTGCTGTTGAACGTTGCCGGTACTCTGGCAACCCACGAGCAGGACAGAGGCGAGTAATATCGCTTTTGCCTTCATGTGTGTGTCAATAGTTGCTTAAAAGACGACCGATCATAACGGCGAACGGAGCCGATGACAAGAAAGTTTTATCAGAACCTATCTTTCTTTGACCTTAACCATGCAAAACGCTCTTCAGGTTGTTGCAATAATGTTTCTTCATTAATTACATTAATTAAATCAATATCTTCCGTTCTTAAAAAAACATTAATTTGCCGCTCATTTTTCAGAATTACGGGTAGTGTTATTTGATTTTTTGCCCGTAACTCCTTAACTTTACGATAATAATCATTTATGGACAAATCGTGCGGAAAAATACTCAAAGCAAACTTCATATTTGATAACGTATATTCATGAGCACAACATACCAATGTATCGTCAGGTAACGCACTTAGCTTTTTAAGTGATTGATACATTTGTAAAGCTGTCCCTTCAAACAACCGACCACACCCACCAGAAAACAGCGTGTCGCCGCAAAATAGATAAGGTTTACTGAAGTAACAGATATGTCCTAAAGTGTGACCCGGTGTGGTAATTACACTAAATTCATGCCCTAAAACGAAGGCAGTTTCGCCATCTTTGACTACCTGTGTTGTTCCCTTATCTTGTGTCTCTTGTGGACCATACACCACAATTTGCGGAAACTTTTCCACCAGTTCTTTTACGCCGCCAACGTGATCGTGGTGATGGTGGGTTAGAAATATGGCCTCCGGTTGCCAGTTATTGGCGGTAATGGCGTTTAATACTGGCTCTGCGTCTCCGGGATCGACAATCAGGCAGCGACCTGCCTCATCATTCAAAACCCAGATGTAATTGTCATCAAAGGCGGGAATACTGTTAAGATTCATAGATTACCTCTCAGTGTAAAACGGAAGGTTGTGATGAAACCGGCAAGAGTCCCTCAAACTGTCGTGGCTCCTGATTGCTGGGGCGATTTGCCCTGGGGAGAGCTTTATCGCAAGGCGCTGGAGCGCCAGCTCAACCCGTGGTTCACTAAAATGTATGGTTTTCATCTGCTTAAGATTGGCAATTTAAGCGCAGAAATCAATTGCGAAGCGTGCGCGGTTTCTCATCAAGTGAATGTTTCTGCGCAAGGAATGCCCGTCCAGGTGCAGGCGGATCCACTTCATCTTCCTTTTGCCGATAAATCCGTTGATATTTGTCTACTGGCACATACCTTGCCGTGGTGCACCGATCCGCATCGTTTATTACGTGAAGCCGATCGGGTACTGATTGATGATGGCTGGCTGGTGATTAGTGGCTTCAACCCCATCAGTTTAATGGGATTACGCAAACTTGTGCCGGTATTGCGCAAAACCTCGCCCTATAATAGCCGGATGTTTACTCTGATGCGGCAACTGGACTGGCTCTCTTTGTTGAATTTTGAAGTGCTGCACGCCAGCCGTTTCCACGTTCTCCCGTGGAACAAACACGGAGGAAAACTATTGAATGCGCATATTCCTGCGCTTGGTTGCTTACAACTTATTGTTGCCCGGAAACGGACTATTCCTTTAACGCTAAATCCGATGAAACAGAGTAAAAGCAAGCCACGAATTCGCCAGGCGGTTGGAGCCACCCGGCAATGTCGTAAACCACAGGCTTAAACTTCGACTTGGTAGCCCGTATCTTCCAGTGTGGGATTCATCGCCGCGGCACGAGCCAGTTCATCACAGCGTTCGTTTTCCGGGTGTCCGGCATGGCCTTTAACCCATTCCCATTTGATTTGATGCTGCCCCAATGCAGCATCAAGACGTTGCCAGAGATCGACATTTTTTACTGGTTTTTTGTCTGCTGTTTTCCAGCCACGTTTTTTCCAGTTATGGATCCACTGGGTGATACCCTGGCGGACATACTGGCTGTCGGTACTCAAAATGACTTCGCAATGTTCTTTTAACGCCTCCAGCGCGACAATAGCGGCCATCAACTCCATACGGTTGTTGGTGGTGCGGGTGTAGCCTGCGCTAAAGGTTTTCTCGCGTCCGCGATAGCGTAAAATAGCGCCGTAACCCCCAGGTCCAGGATTACCCAGACACGAACCATCGGTGAAAATTTCTACCTGTTTAAGCATCTCTGGTAGACTTCCTGTAATTGAATCGAACTGTAAAACGACAAGTCTGACATAAATGACCGCTATGAGCACTGCAATTACACGCCAGATCGTTCTCGATACCGAAACCACCGGTATGAACCAGATTGGTGCACACTATGAAGGCCACAAGATCATTGAGATTGGTGCTGTTGAAGTAGTGAACCGTCGCCTGACGGGCAATAACTTCCATGTTTATCTCAAACCCGATCGGCTGGTGGATCCGGAAGCCTTTGGCGTACATGGTATTGCTGATGAATTTTTGCTCGATAAGCCCACGTTTGCCGAAGTAGCCGATGAGTTTATGGACTATATCCGCGGCGCGGAGTTGGTGATCCATAACGCAGCGTTCGATATAGGCTTTATGGACTACGAGTTTTCGTTGCTTAAGCGCGATATTCCGAAGACCAATACCTTCTGTAAGGTCACCGATAGCCTTGCGGTGGCGAGGAAAATGTTTCCCGGTAAACGCAACAGCCTCGATGCGCTATGTGCCCGCTACGAAATAGATAACAGTAAACGAACGCTGCACGGGGCATTACTCGATGCCCAGATCCTTGCGGAAGTTTATCTGGCGATGACCGGTGGTCAAACGTCGATGGCTTTTGCGATGGAAGGAGAGACACAGCAGCAACAAGGTGAAGCAACAATTCAGCGCATTGTACGTCAGGCAAGTAAGTTACGCGTTGTTTTTGCGACAGATGAAGAGCTGGCAGCACATGAAGCCCGTCTCGATCTGGTGCAGAAGAAAGGCGGAAGCTGCCTCTGGCGGGCATAAATACATGTAAAAGGCGCTAAAAATAGCGACTTGGGCGATTTTTGCAGCAAACGATTCAAAAGATGAGAAAAATCGTTGACGAAGGTCGAGGCAATCCGTAATATTCGCCTCGTTCCCAACGGAACACAACGCGGAGCGGTAGTTCAGTCGGTTAGAATACCTGCCTGTCACGCAGGGGGTCGCGGGTTCGAGTCCCGTCCGTTCCGCCAATATTCAGAAAGCCCAAATCAGTAATGATTCGGGCTTTCGTCGTTTTGGTGAAGTGAGAATTTTTCACTCCGAAGTAAAACGGATATGATTTAAAAAATGGCCAGACATTATAAATTCTGGCCACTTCTGTTACTCCAGCGCATCCCATTTCTCCAGCAGTTCTACTGGAATTTCATTTATTACCTCCGAGACGCGTTTTCCGACCAGGCGTTCTGCCTGGCGCAGCAAAGGAATGGTCGGGCTGCTCGGTTCGCTGTGCTCAAACCAGCGACGGATGACACGCAGGCGTTCCAGCGCGTCGTTTCGGTCGCGGATCTGCCGGGGTTCTGCGCCGGTCATCGGTGATATTTCCTCCGCGATATGCACCGGTAGCGCAATCTGCTCTGCCTGCATCTGTTCAGTATGAACGATGGTGGCGTTTTCCGGCTGCTCAGCCTGTGGTTGTGGCAGGATCTCCGGCGTGGTGCTCTGCACTGCTCCCGGTAACAGGGCCAGCAGTTGCGTCAGACGGGAGAAGTCCGGTGCCTGGTCATTCAGCGTTTCACGCGCATGGCGTTGCAGCCGCTCAGTGGTCTCTGCTGCCTGGCGAAAGGCATCCAGCGGCAGTGTGCCGCGCGCTTCCAGGTCTGCCAGTTGCTGGCGTACCGGTTCTGGTGCCAGCGCATCCGCCGGGCGTAATGCAGATAGCGAACGCTCCACATCCCGCACCTGAAGGCGCATGGCAGCATTATTTGACAGTGTAATGCCACGAATATCCGCCATTACACCTTCGTGGTCCAGCAACGCCGCCAGCGCGTTACTGCGTGCCACCGCAGCATCTTCGGCGGTGATATCTTCAGTCGCGAGCAGTTGAGGATGGATGGCGTCCGGGTACGTGGAGCACAACGTTTCCAGCAGCGTGAGCGCCTCCGACAGTCCCCTGGCACCGGCCTGCTGGATACGGCAGCGCAGCAGGACAACCAGAATGCGGATATCTTTGCTGCGCATCAGCAGACGATGGGCGTCCCGCTCAAGCTCCGCCCAGTTAATGTTTTCCGGCGTACTGACAAAATCGCCATATTGCGCTTCTTCACGCGGTGCGGCGCGGGTGAACAGCAGCAGGTATTCCGGATCGTACTCCAGATCCGGGCCGCAGGGGCATTCCGCCGAAATTGGGTCAGACAGGAATATTTCCATTTAATTATCCTCAGTGCGCCAGGTAGTGTTCTGGTTCGAAAATCATGCCCGTCACCGGGTTGTCGTGCATGGCTTTACCCGCCCATGCAGTCCAACCCAGTTGGTACGGACCACCGGTAACAGCCGGAGGGGCGGCGTGGGGCTTTAGCTGTAGCTCAATTTCCCAGCAGTATTCATAACCACTAAAGGCGCGGACCAGTTCTGTCAGGACGGGCAGGTTATTGCTGCCAGGCAGAAAACGTCGGTAATCCTCCAGCGTCAGCGGGCCGATAACCAGCCGGAACTTATACTGCATGTCCGGCACGGCCTGGCCGATGAGTGCACCATTGCCAATAACGGAAGAGGGGGCAGGCATCCCCAGCCGGGTGATCTCATCGTCCGCCACGGCTATCCAGTGCAGGACATACTCCTGTATCCGGAAAGGTACACCGAAATAGTGCGCCAGCGTGGTGGCCAGACCGTCCGGATTGCGGGACTCACGCACCAGATGGGCCGATGCCGCCAGACGAGCGTGATCTGGCAACGGGCTGTCAGCGCTCTCCCGCAAATCCTGCCCGCTGAGGCTGGCGACATAAAAGGCAAAGCGGTCATGTTGCGGTTTATCCAGACCGCCCCCAGCGGACTGGGCGCTGCGCCATGCCTGGTAAAACTGCGTCAGCCAGCGGTGATGAAAAAGATCAGAAAAACGGGTCAGCGTCGGATCGCGTCGGCTTTCAGTCCGGTTACGCGCCAGTTCGGTGTAGTGCAGCGGCAGTGGACCGTTCGGCCCCCACAGCCCGAGGCTGTACAGACTGATGTGCAGGCGCCCTTCCTGCCAGCCCACACTGGCGATTTCTCGTGGTGCAAAGGTCAGCGCGGGCGTTTGTCCGAGGCGAAATTTTTCCATCCGTGGTTGCCAGGTGTTGCCCGCCGGAACGGTACACAACTGCACATCCACGCGGCGCATCAGGTTCAGAAAACCGTAACGCCAGGGGGGGGCCTGCGCCTGAGTGAAATCGTTGCTCATACGCTTCCCCGCTGTCCCGCCCTGACAGGCCAGGTCATAATTTTGCCGCGCTGCATGCTGTGCAGCGTCATCTGCGAGAAGGTATTAATGGAAACATGGCGGGCGATATAGCGTTCCAGCACCAGGCCGAACAGATACGGACTGATGCCGGAAAAACCTTCTTCATCCACCGTCAGTTCACAACTGACGCCGCGCCCATAGACCAGTAGTCCGGAACCGGGCAGACGGCGGGTGACCGGGGTCGTTTTACAACCAATCAGGCTGCGCACCTGGCGCGATTGCGGACTGTCATGAGCAGGAATAAACAGGTTCAGCAGATCTCGCAACGCCTGGCCGCCGGTACGGTGATCCAGATCGGCCAGCGGCAGATAATTAAAAGATAACTGGCGGATCAACCGCCATGCCATCTCACGTTCAGCCAGCGGGGGCTGCGGCGAGCGTGGCGGGCGGATAAGCCCTACGCCCGCCACCGGGATGGCTGCATCCACGGTTAGATCGTCCCGGCCATTGCGGGCAATAAGACAGGGCAGATCGCGGTTAGTGACCATGGCCGTGATGGTGATGTGGCGCAGATTTTCCGGGTACGGCGCTTCATACTGGTCAACCAGCGACAGGAACACTTCCGAGCCCGTATAGGGGGTACGGGTGCCGTAACGGCGGGCGTTTTCTGATAAGCGGCGGGGCTCCCGGCGCAGGGAAAAATAACGTCCGTGATTGCCTTCATCATTATTGCGGGTGTGGTAGAGCGGGCGAAAGGCCATCTTCCGTGTGGTGTCGGTTTCCAGCCCTTCCACTTCCTGGACCGAGAACACCTCATAATCCAGCGGATGGGTTCTGTCCACCACCAGATGCTGTTCCGTCGTGCTGTGCGTGACATCGATCCGGGCGGTGACGCGGGGAAACAGGTTGATAACCGGGGTACAGAACAGGCTGAACTGTGCCGCATTTGTCTGGTGGATCAGCCAGTCCGGCGGCAGGCGGTTCAGCAGGATAACAATCTCCGCCACGCCACCGTCAATTTTCTGTAATCCGGCAGACAGGCCTGTCGGGGTGAAAAAATAGAAGCGTTCCGGACAGGCAAAATATTCATGCAGCAGGTTATGACCGTGAAACACGTTCCACGCCAGCGGCAGCAGCCCCTGATCCGGCTCCAGGCCTTCGTACATAACGGGCTGTTGCAGATTCACATCCAGCGCGCCGTCAAAATGCCCCGGAATGCCAGCCAGGGTCGCGATGGCGCTGGTATGTAGAAGTTCTAACAGGTGTGAGGCCGTACGCTCCTCGCCGCAGAGATAAAACGGCAGCCTGTCCAGTCCGGCAAGCTGACTGAACGTTAGTTCACCAAAGGTGCGCAGGGTAATACGCAGCGCCCCGGCGACGTGAATGTTGGCCGGCAGGTAGCGGTGCAGGGCAGGCATATCCGGTGGCGCGGCGGTCAGTCGCGCCTCTTCGATGGCGAGCGGGCACAGCGTTACATCTTGGCTGCTGCGAAACTGGCAGGCAGTGCTTTCGCCTTCCGGAATGGCGGAGAAAAAGGCTGTGTCGCGCGGGACGGTAAATCCTTTCGCCAGATCGCCTTCTTCCGTATCGGGATGCAACTGCGCCACGCTCATTGAGGGCGTGGGTGTGACGTAATTGGGGCTGACCACTTCCAGCAGGCGCTGGGTGAAACGGGGGAATTCAGCGTCAATTTTTAGCTGCGTGCGGGCGGTCAGGAAGCTGAAGGCCTCGACCATTCGCTCTACATACGGATCGGCAATATCCGTTCCCTGCATGCCCAGCCGGGCGGCAAATTCGGCTCCCGTTTCCCGCAGATAGCTCAGTTCGCGGTTGTAGTATTCCAGTAGCCGTGGATCCATCGGTCTCTCTCTGAATTAAAAAAACGTAATGCGACTCTGCTCCATATCCAGCGCGCTACGTACCCGGAATGCAGTCGGATACGGCTGCGTGAGGATCTCGCCGCGAATTTCAAACTGTAATGTGTTATGGCCACTCTGGCGGCGCTCATCCTGAAGTGGGATGATTTGCAGGGTGGACGCTTTCAGCCGGGGTTCAAACCGGGTGATGGTTCGCAAAATGGCCCTGCGGATATCGTCCCACTTGTGCTCATACAGAAAGCTGCCCGCCAGTGGCGGCAGGCCGTAGTTAAGTACGGACGCTGCCGCGTACGGATAACGTGCAGCATCAATATCATCTTCATGGCTGACGGTGTTGAGCAGAAATGACAAATCCCGGCGGATGATCTCCTTAATCTGAACCGGGCTGACGCTGATACCGTGGTCGCGTTTCTGGTTTGGGGCGTCGTCACACAGGCGGTCAAACAGCGTGGGCAGCAGGTGATTGCCTGGACGCTGGCGGGAAGCGCTCACGCGTCGCTTCCTTCAGCGGTGTTAAAGGTACAGGTGGACAAATCCAGCAGGCTGATATCGCCGTGACCGGTGAGCCACACCCTCTGACCCAGCGCCTGTACCAGTGTCTCTCCCGGACCGTCCTGCCAGACCGTTTCCCGGCACAGACGCAGGGAGTCGGCAGCCTTTTCAGAGCCGCTGTAGCGGGGAAACAGCCAGGCACTGTGTGTATCGCCATTGTTCAGGGTGACGTTGACGGGTTTCCAGATCAAATCGATCAGATGCGCAGGCCGCGGCGATTTCAGCGAACAGATTTGTGAAAACGGCAGCCAGATATATGCTCCGCCCGCGATCAGTTCGAGTACCGGACCGGTACGGGAGTCGCTGTCGCTAATCCAGTCAAATGCGCCGCCATTCCACTGCCCGGAAGTGTCTGTTATGGCCTCAAGCGCGCGGCTGCGGTGAGCATCAGCTTCCTGCGCTTCACCACGGGCGTTACAGGCGAGGGCGGTCAGCAGATCCTCCATCCAGGCGGGCGGCGGGAGAATAACACCGGGTCGCTGTTCGCCCTGAAAGCAGGCGTGGCGGTATATCTCACAGCGGATCAGCTCGCCAAATACCTGCGCTTCGCGAGTATAATTTGCGTCCATCCGGGCGCATAGCTGGATCTGTTGCAGTGCCCGCGACCAGTCGCCTGCCACGCACAATAACTGAAACAGGCTGTGGCGGCGGGAGGCCTGCGCTGGGTGCATCCTGACCTGTTGCTCTGCCATCTGAATGCCCTCCACCACGGAATAATCCCGCAGCAGCGCCGACAAGGTAATCGGTAGCTCGTTATTGTTTGTCATGATATATCTCTCCGTGTTGTGCCGGGTTTATCCGGTAATGGCTGTCAATGCCAATGATGCGATGCTCTTTCCGTGTCAGATCTGGCAGTACGGTGTTATGCGCTGTTTCCGGGGCGTATTCCGGGGAAAGTAAATGCAGGATATCAGGGGGAGTCTTTTCGACAGGCCAGATAGTTTCATCTTCGCCAGTGGCATCCAGTACATTGAGAATAGCGTCAATGCTTAACCCACCAGTGACCATATCCTGCAATGTCTCGGCTTCGGTGACCAGGTCACGCAATGAATCCAGATCCTGCGAGGAGGGCTCTTCGTTAAAAGGAAAAGGATCAGCATGGCGATTAAGATCTTGTTCGGGATATAACAACGCCTCGCGGTATTCCTGATAAAGTCGGGTCAGGGCATTTCCTTTTTCCGCACCTTCTCCGGTGGAGGAGGCTCCATGAACAGGAATGATATCGAATGGATTTTGTGATGTCAGATGCTGCTGCCTGAACCAATCCAGATCCAGATATTCGGTTATTGCTTCCGACGTGATGGCAGTCTGCGATATCGTTTTTACTGTGCTCAGGTCCGGAGATGATGGATTGCCATGTACAAGGCACTATGAAGATAACCCCCATTCTATCAGGTCGCCTTCATTCAGACGCATACGGTGATGAGGTTCCACAATCTGGTCGTTTACCGTACAGCAATATTCGGTAGACTGATTGATAATCCACCATGCTTCTTCGTGGCGGGTCAGAGTGAGGGCAATCTTTACATCATCATTCACCTTAAAAACAGGAATCCAGGGAGAGGTAACGGTGAAGATAATTTGTGTTCCTTCAGTCGCGTAAATTGTGTTATCGGCGATCCCGTGCGCCTGTATTTTTTGGAGTCCCCACGTAATATTTGGTTTCATTGTGTA
>NZ_JBQZXC010000102.1:0-13371 GCF_053555815.1 Shigella sp. SIG6
CTCAATGCGTAACGATAATTCCCCTTACCTGAATATTTCATCATGACTAAACGGAACAACATGGGTCACCTAATGCGTCACTCTCGCAATTTTTCAGGCGGACTTACTATCCCGTAAAGTGTTGTATAATTTGCCTGGAATTGTCTTAAAGTAAATGTTGCGATATGTGAGTGAGCTTAAAACAAATATTTCGCTACAGGAGTATCCTGGAAGATGTTCGCAGATATTATTTTTCGGATAATCCTTAGGGTAGCATGATAAACGTTACGGAATTATATTAATGGTAATTCACTAATAATATCAGCCAGCAAATTAAAAATTTCACTGAATAAATGTTCGCAAAAAGGCGCAATTAACGGCATTAATGCCGCCATTAAAGAGATGCCGACAGTCAGAGTTAATGGAAATCCAATAACAAAAATGGATAATTGCGGGGCCATACGATTCAGTAAACCTAATGCCAGATTCAGGGTCAGCAACAGAGTAATGAGCGGTAACGCCAGCATCAGCCCGTTAAGGAAAATCAAACTCCCTGCTTTGGTGGGTGCCAGAAACGCATTGCTGTTCAACGGTTCGCTACCAATCGGCAGGGTGTGAAAGGTATCGACCAGCAGTGAAATCAACCATAAATGACCGTTAAATGTCAGGAACAGCAGTAATGCCAGCATATCCATGATGCGCGCTAAAACGGGCATATTGAGATGGCTGCCAGGATCGACAAATGTCGCAAATGACAGCCCCATTTGCAGACCGATAATTTCGCCAGCGGTTCGCACAGCGGCAAAGGCAAATTGCATGGTAAAACCAAGCGCAATGCCGATCAGGATCTGCTGCACGGCCAGCCACAGAGCAAAGAACGAAAAAACAGGAACATCGTTGGCAGGTAATGATGGGGCAATGGCGAACGTGATCATCATTGCCAGACCCAGTTTTACCCGTTTCGGCACGCTGCGTTCGCTCAGAATTGGCGCGGTAGAAATGAGCGCCAGCACGCGCAGTAACGGCCAGAAGTACAGGTTTAACCAGGAAAGCCATTGATCGCTTGTCTCCTGCATCATTGTACGGGCTACCCGATGATATACGGCAGGTTAGTGAACAAGGTGCGGACGTAATCCAGCAACAGATTGAGCATCCACGGTCCGGCAATAATGATGGCGATAAATACGGCGATGATTTTCGGAATAAACGACAGCGTCATTTCGTTAATCTGCGTGGCTGCCTGCAAAATACTGATGATAAGGCCCGTGACCAGCGCTACCAGCAACAGCGGGGCTGCCAGTGCCAGCGCGACTTTCATCGCTTCAGTTCCCATCATCATGACCGATTCAGGTGTCATTTTGCCTCTCTAGCTGTAAAAGCTCTGCGCCAGCGAACCGACCAGCAATTGCCAGCCATCCACCAGTACAAACAGCATCAGTTTAAAGGGCAGAGCAATGGTGGCGGGGGGAACCATCATCATCCCCAATGCCATCAACACGCTGGCAATCACCAGGTCGATAATCAAAAAAGGGATGAAAATCGTGAAGCCTATCTGAAATGCGGTTTTCAACTCGCTGGTCACGTAGGCCGGGAGCAAAATGCGCATCGGCACAGCTTCAGGCCCCTGCAACGGGCCGGTATTCGCCAGTCTGGCAAACAACCCTAAATCTGCCTCGCGGGTCTGACGCAGCATAAACTCACGCAGCGGCTGCGCCCCTTTTTCCAGCGCCTCCTGCATTGAGATTTTCTCTTCGCTGAATGGCTGGTACGCATCGACATAAATTTTGTCGATCACTGGCGACATAATAAAAAAGGTCAAAAACAGTGCCAGCCCCAGCAATACCTGGTTAGGTGGCGCGGAGGGCGTTCCCAGCGCGTTACGCAATAAACCAAAAACAATAATGATGCGGGTGAAACTGGTCATCATCAGTAAAATCGCTGGAATGAACGTCAACGAGGTGATGAACACCAGCGTCTGCACCGGGAGCGACCAGCTTTGTCCACCGCCAGGTAGCGGCTGGCTGGTGATACCCGGCAGTTGCGCGAAGGCGAGGGGCGTAATCAGCCAGAGAAGGACCGGTGCGACAGAAAACAAACGACGCATCAGGATCTCCCGCCACGCTTAAGCAAATTTTTCATGACCGACTGAAAATCGGTCTGCGGTATCTCTTCCGTTGGTGCTGAAGGGGGAAGTTTATGCAGCAGATTGATTTGCCCTGCGGTAACGCCGAGCACCAGCCGTGCATCTTCCACATCGACCACCACGACCCGTTCACGCGCGCCCAGCGAAGCACTGGCGCTAATTTTCAGACCGTTAACGCCAGTGCGTTTAGGGGCAAATCCCAGCCGTTTTACCAGCCAGGCAGCAGCGAGGATCAGGGCAATAATGGCGATGAGTGCGCCGCTCACCTGCAGCAGTGGCTCAGCAGAAACCGGCGCGGAAGATTGCACAGTAGCATGGTTATTCATCACTAACGGCTCAGGCGGCGCATCCGCTCGGACGGGGTAATGATATCGGTGATCCGCACGCCATATTTATCGGCAACAACCACCACTTCGCCCTGGGCGATTAAATAACCGTTGATCAGAATATCCAGCGGTTCGCCCGCCAGACCGTCCAGCGCCACGACTGACCCTTGCGTCAGACGCAACAGCTCTTTGATGGTCATCCGCGTACGGCCCAGCTCGACGGTCAGCTTGACCGGAATATCCATAATCAGGTCGATATCCTGCAACGTTCCGCTGACATCACCACCGCCAAATTGCTGGAACACCGCGTCGGCAGCGCTTTTTTCGCTGGTTGATTTTTGCTCGCTCAACGCTTCAGCCCACAGATCGTCCATTGCGCCGTTGTTGTCATCGGCCGGATTATTCATGTCACTCATTTGGGCTGTTCCTCGTTCAGAGAATTTAAAATCGGGTTAATCAAATGTTCTATCCGTAACGCATACTGACCGTTGAGAGTGCCGTACTGACTGGTCAGAACCGGGACGCCGTCAACATGGGCGATGATGCGATCGGGTTTTTCTATCGGCAGGACGTCGCCGGGTTTCAGTTTTAAAATCTGCGACAGGCGTAGCTAGATATCGGCAAAGTTGGCCACCAGTTCCAGCTGTGAATGCTGCACCTGGCGCACCAGGTTATCGCGCCAGTTCTGATCTTCATTACGCGAGTTTTCCAGCGGCGGGTTAACCAACAATTCCCGTAGCGGCTCGATCATGCTGAATGGCAGGCAGATATTAAATTCGCCGGTCAGGTTGCCAATCTCCACATGGAACGGCGTGTTAACCACAATGTCGTTCGGCGAGGTGGTGATATTGGTAAATTTCACCTGCATTTCCGAACGCACGTACTCAACTTCCAGCGGATTAATCGCTTTCCAGGCGTCGCTATAGCCTTCCAGCGCCAGCTTCAACATACGGTTGATGACGCGCTGTTCAGTATGGGTAAACTCGCGACCTTCCACTTTGGTCGGGAAGCGTCCATCGCCGCCAAACAGGTTATCCACGGCGATAAACACCAGACTCGGCGAGAACACTACCAGCCCTGTGCCGCGTAGCGGTTTCAGGTGGATTAGGTTCAGGTTGGTCGGCACCGGCAGGTTGCGGGCAAATTCATGGTACGGCTGAATGCGGATGGCCCCGACGGTAATGTCCGGGCTACGGCGCAGCAGGTTGAACAGCCCCATACGAAAATGGCGGGCAAAGCGCTCATTAATGATTTCCAGCGCCTGCAAACGTTCGCGCACAACCCGTCGTTGGGTATTCGGATCGTACGGACGAATGTCACTTTCGCCGCTAACACTGGCTGTCGGTTCGTCTTTGACTTCGCTGTCACCATTCAACAGCGCATCAATTTCAGCTTGAGAAAGAATACTATCGCCCATGTCGTTATCGCAGAATAAAAGCGGTATACAGCACGTCGGTGACATCCTGTTTCGGTTGCCCGGCAACAAGCGGGGTGGAAAGTGTGGTTTTAATGTCGGCAATCAGGTTTTTCTTGCCTTCTTCTGTCGCCAGTACGGCAGCATCCTGACGTGAAAACAGTAACAGCAAGCGACTACGGACTTCCGGCAAATACTCACTCAGCCGCGAGCGGGTTGCTTCATCTTTCAGTCGCAGGGTTATGCCGATATAAAGCACGCGATCCGCATCGCCCAAATTGACCGTAAAGGTATCCAGCGCATAGAAGACCGGGGAGGGCACGACGCGTTGCTGCGCTTTGTCGTCAGCGGCAACCTGATGCGAATGCCAGTAGCTGTAACCTGCGCTGGCACAGGCCGCGAGGGTAATGAATACCAGAATCGGGATCCAAAGCGATCGCTTGCTTTTCTTGCTTATCGCGTAATCAGTCATGTGTTGCGGTCTTCCTGTGTCGCTACTGCTTATCGGCTAATTATCCTGCGTCTTGAGCGCAACAAAGCGGGGAAAAGACGCGGATTACGGTGCTACCTCTGACGTTAGGCGAAAATATCAACGCCGCTGTTACCTGTTACACGCCCTTGTAAAGAGACGGGAACCGGAAGCGTATCGTCGTCTTCCCCCGCCAGAGGTTCATGGTTTGCTGTGCGTTGGCTTTGCTGTTGCTGGGAAGCGGCCTGCTGCTGACCACTAAAGCTTTCGCCACTAATGTTGCTTTGCCCTAACTGAATGCCACTTTCGGCCAGCTGCGTACGCAGTACCGGCAGCGCTGCTTCCAGGGCGGCGCGTACGTGCTGATGCGGTGAAATCATCTGGATCTGCGCCTGGTTATCATCCACTTTGAGGGAAATTTGCACTTCACCTAAATCCTGTGGGTGCAGACGCAACTCTGCACTTTGTTGCCCCTGGCGGGTGAACAGCGAAATATGCTGGCTCAATGATTATTGCCATTCGTGAGAACCCAGCGGTGCACTCAAAACAGGCGCGGCGACGGTGGGCAGTGGCTGTGTCTGGTGTGGAGTGATTAGCGGGCTGGCGTCAGCGGTCACCGGCGAAGGCGTGCTGATGACTTCCGCTTTACTCTGGGCTTCTGCTACCAGCGGTGTTAATGGCTGAGCTGGTGTGCCGGGGGCGTCATCAGGCTGTGCTGTAGTGAGTTGCGCAGAAGTCAGTTTTGTGAAGAGCGTTGGTTTCTCTGCCGGTAACACGGTTGACGGTGCATCAGTCACTTTGGGCGTATTGTCAAAACCCGGCAACATCGCAAAAAGGGCGCTCAGACTTGCGGTGACGTCTTCATTAAGATCATCCGCTTTTTCGTCTTTTGTCGTATTTTTGTCAGCCACCGCAGCCAACGTCATCGTCTGAGCGGTGGTTAACGGTGTTGATGTGGATTGTTCGTCGTTGATGACAGGAAGTGTTTCATCCACAGGGATCAGTAAATCCGCTTGTTGCGCATCGGCAAGAATATCGCTGACCAGCGGCTCGCCTTTTGTCGTGGGCTTATCTGTTGCCACCAGCAACTGGGGGGCCGCTTTGTCAGTTGTTGTCTCGCCTGCTAATGCTTCGCTCAACAACGTGAGAAAATCTTGTGCAGCATCGCTGGCTTTGCAGCCAGGCAATGTGGTGGTGTCAACGTCGGCGGTAATCAAGGGCGCTAAGCGAATCATTCAGGTTTCCTCATGGCGGCGCGCTGGGCGAACTCATCCATCTTTTTCTGATCGAGGCGGTTTTCTGCAAGCAGTGCCGCCGTGGATTGCCGTTCCTGCAGTGTCTGCCAGGCCTGCAAACGTTGTTTCTTTTCTCGCCAGCTGTTCAGGGCAATGTCAACTTTCTGCGTCCACTGATTAAGTTGCTGGCGATGCTGAGTAATGGCTTTTTCCAGCGTCTGGATAAACTGCTGATAGTTGATCCAGCGGTTGCTGGTCATCCCGGCACTCATATCGCTATTGAAGTTATTGCGATATTCATTCTGATAATCGATCAGCATTTTGAGCTGTTCTTCCGCCTGCTGACATCCGCGACGCATTTCACCCAGCAGGCGAGCGGCATCCTCTACCTCTTTTTCTGCCAGATCTTTCAGGGTCGCCAGCGCACCATGTTCCGCCATCTGCCGTTATCTCCTGGGTTATGACACTGTCGGGAAAATACGCTCCAGCCCCTGGATAGACGCTTCCCAGTCCGCGCGTTCAAAAATGCCTTGTTGCAAATAGCCCTCCAGCTGCGGCCACAGGGCGATGGCTTTATCGAGCATCGGATCGCTGCCTTTGGCATACGCGCCGACGCTAACCAGATCGCGGTTACGCTGAAAACTCGACAACAGCTGTTTGAAGGTGCGCACTCGCGCGTAATGTTGCTCACTGATCAACGCCGTCATTGCGCGACTGATCGACGCTTCAATATCGATAGCCGGATAGTGCCCGGCTTCCGCCAGTCGGCGAGACAGCACAATGTGACCGTCGAGGATTGCCCGCGCGGAGTCAGCAATGGGGTCCTGCTGGTCATCGCCTTCGGTGAGCACGGTATAAAACGCGGTAATCGAGCCGCCGCCGCTAATGCCATTACCGGCACGCTCGACCAGTGCCGGTAATTTGGCAAACACCGACGGTGGATAACCTTTAGTGGCAGGTGGTTCGCCAATCGCCAGCGCAATTTCACGCTGGGCCATCGCGTAGCGGGTGAGGGAGTCCATAATCAGCAACACATGCTGACCACGATCGCGAAAATCTTCGGCAATGCGCGTGGCATAGGCGGCACCTTGCATTCGCAGGAGCGGAGAAACATCCGCCGGAGCGGCAATCACCACTGAGCGCGCACGTCCTTCGGCACCGAGGATATTCTCAATAAAATCTTTTACTTCGCGCCCACGTTCACCAATCAAACCCACGACAATGACATCGGCGCGGGTGTAACGTGCCATCATCCCCAGCAGCACACTTTTACCAACGCCCGACCCGGCAAACAGCCCCATACGCTGCCCGCGTCCGACGGTAAGCAGGGCATTGATTGGGCGCACGCCGGTGTCCAGCACATGTTCAATCGGTGTACGTTGCAACGGGTTAAATGGCGGGGTAATCAGCGCACCGGTTTCCGTCGTATCGGGGAAGGGCAGGCCATCGAGCGGTTTACCGCTACCGTCCAGAACACGACCTAATAACGCCGGACCGAGCGGCAACTGCTTGCCGCTTTGCAGCCCTTCTGCCGAAATGTTTTTGGCATATACACGCGCGCCGGGCAGGACACCTTCCACTTCCTCCAGCGGCATTAAAAACAGCCGTTGACCGTTAAAGCCAACGACTTCGCTTTCTACTTCGTGCGTTTCGCTGCCGTTCTGGCGCTCAATGACACAGGTTGCGCCGAGCGGCAATTGTAATCCGGTGGCTTCCAGCACCAGCCCGGTAGCGCGGGTTAATCGCCCGTAGCGACGTACCGCAGGCAACTGCGCCATTTTGGCTTCAAAGTTATCCAGCGTGGTTAGCCAGCGAGTCAGGCGCGTGGTCATTACACCACTCCTGGTGCTGCCAGACGGCAGAGTTCTTGCCAGCGAGTGGCGACACTGGCGTCGAGATCGCCTTCATCGGCGGAGACTTTACATCCGCCAGGGTGGAGGGTGGGATCGCCCCGCAAGCGCCAGCCATGCAAACTTAAAGTTGCGCCGAGCATATCATCCACACGTTGCAGATCATCCGGGTGTACGCGCAGCTGTGGTTTCCCGCTGAATAACGGTTCTTGCTGCAACAACTGTTGGATCTGTTTGATCAGTGCCGAGTTATCCACCGTTGGTGTCTGACCGATCACCTGACGTGCTGCCTCCAGCGCCATCTGCATCAGGCGCGAAGCTATCACACTATCAAGCGCATCAAGGGTAGTTTGAAATTCGCTGACCAGTTGCTGCATCCGGGCATGAATTGGCGCTTGTTGAGCCTTCGCCTCTGCCAGACCTTGTTCCAGCCCCTGGGCCAGTCCTTCCTGATAGCCCTGTTCGTGACCTTGCTGGCGACCTTCGGCAATCCCCGCCTGATAACCCTGCTCGTGGGCCTGCATTTGCAGTTGCGCCAGTTGCTGCTCAAGGCTGGGTTCGGCCTCTTCAATAATGGTTTCTTCCGACTCGATCATTGGCACAAACTCTGCCGGTGGTGGCGCGAGATCGTCCGGCGTCCAGGTTTTCCACGGCAGATTATCAGACATAGGTATCCTCGCCGCTGCCAATCACCATCTCGCCAGTTTCGGCAAGACGGCGCACAATCAGCAGAATCGCTTTCTGTTCGTTTTCGACCTGCGACAGACGCACCGGACCACGGTTGGCGAGATCGTCGCACAGAATATCGGCGGCACGCTGCGACATATTGCGCAGGAATTTCTCGCGCAGTGGCTGCTCGGCCCCTTTCAGCGCGATCAGCAGCGATTCGGAATCCACTTCCTGCAACAGACGTTGAATGCTGCGATCATCGACATCCACCAGATTCTCGAACAGGAACATCTCGTCGATGATTTTCTGCGCCAGCTCGCCGTCGAATTCACGCACGGCGGTAATAACGGCTTCTTCCTGCTGCGTTTTCATCAGGTTGATAATTTCGGCTGCCGTTCTCACGCCGCCCATTTTGCTGCGCTTGAGATTCTGACCGTCGAGCAAGCCATTCAGTACTTCGGTCAGTTCGGCCAGCGCGGCTGGCTGCACGCCGCCAAAGGTGGCGATACGCAACATCACGTCGTGGCGCAGACGTTCATCGAACAACGCCAGAATATCGGCGGCCTGGGCGTGCTTCAGATGCACCAGAATGGTGGCGATAATTTGCGGATGCTCATCGCGAATCAGATCGGCGGCGCTCTGCGGCTCCATAAAGTTGAGCGTTTCAATACCGCTGGCGGTATCGCGGGTTTCGAGAATATCTTCCAGCAGGCTGGCGGCACGTTCTTCACCCAGAGCTTTGACCAATACCGAACGCAGATAATCGTTGGCGTTGATATTCAGTGCAGCAAACTGTTCAGCTTCTTGCTCAAACTCCGCCAGCACATCGGTTAGCTGCTTGTTGGAGATCTGCGTGACGTTCGCCATTGCAGCGCTCAGGGTTTGCACTTCGCGCTGGGAGAGGTGCTTGAACACCTCTGCCGCCCGGTCTTCGCCAATGGTCATCAGCAGGATGACGCTTTTATCGGTGCCTGTCAGGTTACTCATGATCGTTATTTATCCACTGGCGAATGACCAGCGCCACCACGCGCGGATCGTTATCAGACATTTCACGGATACGCTGGCTCATGACTTCTGCCCCCAGTCGTTGGTTAGCGCGCCGTTGTTGGAGTTGTTCGTCTTTGCTCAGACGGACTTCCACCGCATCTTCCACTTCCTCGCGGGCCTGCGCCTGTTGCTGCACAGTCTTCACCGCCTCGGCGCGACGTGTTAGCTGCGGGCGTACCGCTTTCCGCCACAGCAACCACGCCACCAGCAGTACCAGCAACCAGCGACCGGCAGCCAGCAACTGATCGATAAACACTTGCTGTTGCCAAAACGGCAGTGCTCCGCCGCTTTCGTTACTGCTATTGAACGGCGAGTTAACAACATTGAGCGAATCACCGCGTTTTTCAGAAAAGCCCATCGCCTCGCGGGTCAGAGCTTCAATTTGCTTCATCTGTTCGTTGCTGAGAGGCAATGGTTTACCGTCTGGCAAGGTTTTGTAATTCACCACTACCGCGACTGACAGACGTTGCACATCGCCCACGTTCATTTTGGTATGACGAATGGTGCGATCGACTTCGTAGTTACTGGTTTCATTCCGCTGTGTGCTACGCGGCCCACTATTGCTGGTGGTGCTCGCCTGCTGCTGGCGGTTATTTTGATTTGTCGGAGGCGTGCTGATTGGCGCGTTATTCGCAGGTGCCGGTTGATTCGACAACGCCCCCGGTACGCCGCCCGGATAACCGGAACCGCTTTGCTCGCTCTCATTAAGCTGGCGTGAACGAAGCGCCGCATGAGATTCATCACCGTTAGGGCGATACTGTTCTTCCGTTTGTTCTTTACTGGCGAAGTCCAGTTGCGCCGTGACCTAGGCGTGAATATTACCGTTACCAACAATAGGCGACAGGATCGCTTCAATACGCCGCTGAATACGGCCTTCGACATCGCTGGCATATTTCAACTGAGCGTCATTAAGATCGCGCCCGCTGGTATTGGACTGGGTTAACAGATGCCCGCCCTGATCCACCAGCGTGACGTTTCCAGGCGGCAGACCAGCAACCGCGCTGGAAACCAGATGTACAATAGCGCTAATTTGCCCTTCATCGAGTGCGCGGCCGGGTAACAGATTTACCGTCACCGATGCAGAAGGGGATTTTTGTTCACGGACGAATAAAGACGGTTTCGGCATTGCCAGATGTACGCGCGCCCCTTTTACCGGGCCGATAGTTTCGATGGTACGAGAAAGCTCGCCTTCCAGCGCCCGCTGATAATTCACCTGTTCGCTGAACTGGCTGATACCAAACTTTTCCTGATCGAGCAGTTCGAAACCGACCGCGCCGCCTTTGGGCAAACCTTGTTGCGCCAGGCGCAGGCGCAGTTCGTGAACTTTATCTGCCGGAACCTCAATAGCGCCGCTGGCTTCGCTGAAGCGGTAAGGAATATTCATTTGCGTCAGTTGGCTGACAATTGCGCCACCATCCTGATCGGAAAGATTGCTGAATAATGTGCGGTAGTCGGGGGCTTTCGCCCACAGGATCAGTGCGACCATGACCGCCACTGCCGCGGAACCGGTAACAATCAATGGAATTTTCGGATTCGCACGCAGGCGATTAAGCCACTCAAGAGATTTTGTCTGGGCTGCAGTCGCATTCATCGCGCACCTCGTGGCTGATTATGGACGGCGTTATTGGCAAAGTGGAACAAGACTCACTCTCGGGTCAGCAAACTCGAAAAATTGACGCTCCCATTATTTGTGCTTTCGTTTTTTTCTATCCGCCAATAAACCCGTTTTTTTGTTGCTATTTAGCGCCTTTGTCTTATTGACTTACTGGTAGGCTTTGTTACCAGAAATTATCCGGGAGACGAAAATGTCAGCGATACAGGGGATTGAAGGGGTTATCAGCCAGTTACAGGCTACGGCGATGAGTGCGCGTGCGCAGGAATCACTGCCGCAACCGACCATTAGTTTTGCCGGGCAGCTGCACGCCGCGCTCGATCGCATAAGCGATACACAAACAGTCGCCCGCACGCAGGCAGAAAAATTCACCCTCGGTGAACCCGGCGTGGCGCTAAACGATGTGATGACCGATATGCAAAAAGCCTCAGTTTCTATGCAAATGGGGATTCAGGTGCGTAATAAGCTGGTGGCGGTGTATCAGGAAGTGATGTCCATGCAGGTGTAGGTTGTGTAACCTGTTGACTATGCTTGTTTAATTATATCCGATCCCACAGCGTGGGGCATGGATGGGGCAAACTCACTCAATTTCTGGTTTAAAATGGATACCTGATCCTGGTTGTTTTCTGCCATCCACGATCCGTAAACGCGATAACATGTTTTGTCTTCGCTTTGCTCCCAGGAAGAGTGAACTCATTCGTTAGCCTGGGGTTCCTTCTGATCATTATTGTTCCTGCCTTTATCTCTTGCCACGCCAGAGCCCCTTGGATACACATACACCAGGATGAAAACGGTGAGTTGTGTTCAAACTGTAGTACAATTCTCTCCAGTATGAACAGGAAAGAATATGCTATGAACCCTTATATTTATCTTGGTGGCGCAATACTTGCAGAGGTCATTGGTACAACCTTAATGAAGTTTTCAGAGGGGTTTACACGGTTATGGCCCTCTGTTGGCACAATTATTTGCTATTGTGCATCATTCTGGTTATTAGCTCAGACGCTGGCTTATATACCTACAGGGATTGCTTATGCTATCTGGTCAGGAGTCGGTATCGTTCTGATTAGTTTGCTTTCCTGGGGATTTTTTGGTCAACGACTGGACCTGCCAGCTATCATAGGCATGATGTTGATTTGTGCCGGTGTGTTAGTCATTAACTTGTTGTCACGAAGTGCACCGCATTAAAAAATAATTATCCTTGAGATAACAGGAATCTGATTTGTACATATTATGGCTAATGTTCGGGGCACCTTTATAATTATGATTGCATTTGCGCGATCATTGCGCCTTTATGCATAATGAGATCAAGGCACATCAAATAAAATAACGATAGGTCACAACAATGAGGTTTTTATGAAAAAACTTATCGTTTCAAGTGTATTGGCATTCATAACATTTTCTGCGCAGGCCGCAGCATTTCAGGTCACTAGTAATGAAATAAAAACAGGAGAGCAACTTACAACGTCTCATGTATTTTCTGGATTTGGGTGTGAAGGTGGTAATACATCGCCCTCATTAACCTGGTCTGGTGCTCCTGAAGGCACCAAAAGCTTTGCCGTAACTGTGTATGATCCAGATGCTCCTACAGGCAGTGGATGGTGGCACTGGACTGTTGCTAATATTCCAGCAACTGTAACATATTTGCCCACTGATGCAGGAAGACGTGATGGTACAAAACTTACGACTGGTGCTGTTCAAGGCCGAAATGATTTTGGTTATGCAGGATTTGGTGGAGCATGTCCTCCCAAAGGAGATAAACCCCATCATTACCAGTTTAAAGTATGGGCTCTAAAAACTGATAAGATTCCTGTGGATTCTAATTCCAGCGGAGCGTTAGTTGGTTATATGCTTAATGCCAATAAAATTGCAACCGCTGAGATAACACCAGTTTATGAGATAAAGTAGGGTAAGAGTATGCTGGCAAAAGATAAGTCTAACCTAAAGATTGAAGAAATACGGATGCATAAACATCATGAGATTCACAGGGTTAAGCCTCTTATGCCAGCTTTATGTCGTATCCGTCAGGGAAAAAAGTTATCAATTGGGAGACGCATAGTCTAACTGTTGATAATAATCAGATAATATTATTTCCCTGTGGATATGAATTTTATATTGTGAATTATCCAGAAGCAGGTCTTTATCTTGCAGAAATGCTTTATTATCCCATTGATCTAATTGAAAAGTTTCAAAAATTTTATGCGATAACTGATCAAATTCGTAACACGACAGGTTTCTGCTTACCTCAGAACCCCGAGTTAATATATTGTTGGGAGCAACTAAAAACATCTATTTCCCGAGGCTTCTCAACGCAAATTCAGGAACACTTAGCAATGGGCGTTCTACTTTCATTAGGAGCACATCATGTTAATTGTTTACTTTTATCAGATAGTAAACAATCATTAATAAGTCGTTGTTATAACCTAATGCTATCCGAACCTGGAACAAAATGGACAGCAAACAAGGTAGCGAGATATCTCTACATTTCTGTTTCCACATTGTATCGCCGTCTGGCAAGCGAGGGAATAAGTTTTCAAAGTATATTGGACGACGTGAGGTTAAATAATGCGTTGTCTGCTATACAAACGACAGTAAAACCCATCAGCGAGATTGCCAGGGAAAATGGTTAC
>NZ_JBQZXC010000103.1:0-12819 GCF_053555815.1 Shigella sp. SIG6
TCGATCAGGACGCGCTTTTTAGTATTTACTTCATATTACTTCAGGTATTCACCCGTACGCAGAGCTTCAATACGTTTATCCAGCGGCGGGTGAGTCATGAACAACTCACTGAGCGATTTCGACTTACCGTTAATGCAGAAAGCCATCATGCTGGTTGCTTCTTGCGGTTCATAGCTGGTTTTCAGGCGCTGCAGCGCGGCAATCATTTTCTCGCGACCAACCAGTTTTGCCGAACCGGCATCAGCATGGAATTCACGATGACGCGAGAACCACATGGTGATAATGCTCGCCAGAATACCAAACACCAGTTCCAGAACCGTTGCAACCGCAAAGTAGATCAGCGGGTTGCCGTTGCTCTCTTCACCTTCATCACGATTTCCGCCCATAAAACCCGCGGCAAGCTGCGCCAGAATACGGGAAATAAAGATAACGAAGGTGTTCACCACGCCCTGAATCAGCGTCATGGTGACCATATCACCATTGGCGATGTGGCTGATTTCGTGAGCAATTACCGCCTCGGCTTCATCCGGGCTCATGTTCTGCAGCAAACCGGTGCTGACAGCAACCAGAGAGGCATCACGGCGCGCACCGGTTGCAAAAGCGTTGATGTCCGGCGCATGGTAGATAGCCACTTGCGGCATAGCGATCCCCGCCTGACGAGCCTGGGTTGCTACAGTATTGACCAGCCAACGTTCCCTTTCGTTACGCGGTTGCTCGATCACTTCCCCGCCAACAGATCGTAATGCCATCCATTTGGACATCAGAAGCGAAACGAAGGAACCACCAAAACCGAACAGCAAGGCCATGATCATCAGCCCCTGAACGCTGCTCGACTGTATCCCTGTCAGGCTCAGTACCAGCCCGAAAACGACCATTACGGCCAGGTTCGTTAGCAGGAAGAGCGCGATTCGCATCATAATTTTCTTTTTACCTCAGTTTAACAAAACGCAATATGCGATACCCACATCGTATGGGTTACGCGACTATTTTCAAGTCTGGATAGTGCGTAAGTCACCAGAAAGACACAACTTTACATTTTGTAGCATCTGATTTACGGCATCTTGCCGCTGTTAAAAAATCAGGCACAATTTCTTGTGCCTGATTGATATTACTTGACGGGAGCGGGTTGTTCCGCGGGTCTGGCTTTTTCAAGCTTCGCCAGATCGAGTGCGATATTCACCGTCTCATCCAGATAAGGATCCGGCTCCTGGTAATCTTTCGGTAGATCATCCAGCTTCTTCAACTCCGGTTTACCTTCGCGTTTAAAGCGTTCGTTCAAACGCGCCAGACGCGTCGCATCATCTTCATTATTCTCTTTCTCACGCACAGCGTAGTTCAGAGAAACGATATTGCGCTTGTCCTTCATAGCGTTGAAGCGCGCGATATCCTTCATGATGTTCTGGAACTCAGGATCTTTCGCGATACGCGCATTATGTTCCTTCAGCAGCTCCGGTTCAAAGGCAGTTAAATCTCCTGATTTCACATAAGTCGCGGCATCGATGCTATCCCACGGCAGCGCGTTATCTTCGAATTTCTCACCCGTTTCCGTTTCTTCATTACCCGTCGGCATGATGATGTCTGGTGTTACGCCTTTACGTTGCGTACTGCCGCCGTTAACGCGATAGAATTTCTGGATCGTGTACTGCACAGAACCCAGCGCTGGCCATTCAGGACGTAACATCTGATCGTAAATACGGTTCAATGAACGGTATTGCTGAACGGTGCCTTTACCAAACGTCGGTTCACCCACAACCAGCGCACGACCGTAATCCTGCATTGCCGCGGCAAAGATTTCTGAAGCCGAAGCACTGAAACGGTCAACCAGTACCACCAGCGGGCCTTTATAGAACACCTGCCCGTCGGTATCGCTGTCTTCACGAACCTTGCCGTTGTTATCGCGGACCTGAACAATGGGACCCGCAGGAATAAACAGACCTGAGAGCGATACCGCTTCGGTCAACGCCCCACCGCCATTGCTACGCAGGTCGATGATCACACTGCTGACATTCTGTTTTTCCAGTTTCTGCAGTTGAACTTTGACATCGTCTGTCAAACCCACATAGAAGCCCGGAATATCCAGCACGCCGACTTTCTCTTTACCGACGGTCTTCACCGACATTTTAACCGCGCGGTCTTCGAGACGAATACGTTCACGGGTCAACGTTACAGTACGGGTCTTGGTCCCTTTACCAGCAGGTAAAATTTCCAGACGAACTTTACTGCCCTTCGGCCCTTTAATTAAGGCAACCACATCATCAAGACGCCAGCCAATCACGTCAACCATCGGCTTGCCTGTTTGACCAACACCGACAATTTTGTCACCAACGCTGATAGCTTTACTCTTCGCTGCCGGACCACCTGCCACCATCGAATTGATAACGGTGTAGTCATCATCCATTTGCAGCACTGCGCCAATACCTTCCAGTGACAAACTCATTTCAGTGTTGAACTGTTCGGTATTACGCGGGGAAAGATAGTTGGTATGCGGATCGATTTCACGCGCAAACGCCGTCATTGCCAGCGAGAAAACATCTTCGCTGTTGGTTTGCGCCAGACGACGAATGGCAAATTTGTAGCGGCGTGTCAGGGTTTCACGAATTTCTTTATCCGTTTTTCCTGTCAGCTTCAGGCTTAACTCGTCGAATTTGACTTTACTGTCCCACTGCACGTTCAACTCAGCCTCGTTTTTCGGCCAGGGCGCTTTGCTGCGGTCAAGGTTATAAGTGTCGTTGCCGGTGAAATCCATCGGCTTTTCCAGTACCGACAAAGCGTACTGGTAACGTTCAAAACGGCGCTTTTGCGCCAGATTGTAGAGATCGTAGAAAACGTCGAGTTTGCCTGAACGCAGTTCATCGCCTAACTCGGTTTTCTTTTTCGCGAACTGTTCAACATCTCTTGCCAGCAGCACATTGTGGCTGTAATCGAGCAGATTCAGGTAGCGGTCAAAGATTTTGGCCGAAAATGCCTGATCGAGGTCGAACTGGCGATAATGAGAACGGGTGAAGCGCGACGTTACGCGCTCACTTACCGTCGCATGCTGCGTCTCTTCCTTTAATACCGGAATTTGATCAGCACGCGTGATATCTTCTACAGCGAAGGTCTGGCCTGCTATTGCAAGCAGGCCAGCTAACGCGGTAAGCCTAAAAAACATGTTCATGCCTGGCCCGGCCTCCGTTTCAGAACACCAGGTGTTCTGCGCGCACAATCAAAGACATACCCGAATTCAGCTGGACGCGGACGCCGTCTTTGGTGATTTCTAATACGGTGGCATCCATCGCGTTTTGACCCGCTTTCACCTTCAGGGCTTGTCCGACAGTCAGAGCTGAAATGTCAGAAACCGGGGTGTGCTGTTCTTCGCGAGGTGCTTTTACTGTTTTTGGCGCTTTCTCTACCGGCTTTTGCGCACGAGGTTTACGTTCAGCGCCTTCTTTGCGGCGTGGCGTGGTCGGACGTGGCTTGCGTTCGCGGCGCGGTGCGTCTTCTTTCTCACCAGCAGCTGCGGCAGCTTCGCGTTTTTTCGCTTGCTGTTCAGCACGCTGTGCCTGAACACGCGCTTTCGCTTCTTCAAGCTGCTTGCGAGCATGCTCTACATGTTGCTCGTCCAGCTCACCGCATGGGTTGCCGTCAAGATCGACACGCGTTGCGCCGGGTTTAACACCGTAAAGATAACGCCAGCTCGAAGTGTAGAGACGTAAAGCGGATCGTAATTGCGTTTTGCTCAGGTTCATTTCCCCGGCAACACGATCGACCAAATCCTGAAAAATACCAATTTTCAGCGGACGCGCTTCACCTTCCGCACTGAAACAGTGGGGAAAACGTTCGGCCAGAAACGCGATTACTTCTTTACTGCTATTCAACTTAGGTTGATTTTCCATGAAATTTCCTGATTACAACGGACGTAGCCAACAAGCGCAGGCATGAACAGGCGTCATTATAATGACGCTACCAGTAAATGCTACGTTATCCGTTGATTATCCTGCGACGCTCGCAAAGAATTTTTTGTAATCCGTCGTTGCAAGCACTTTTTCAAGCTGTGCCACAAGCTGACGTAAGCCTTGCTCGTCCTCGTCTGTAAAGCGAGCGAAGACGGTACTATCGATGTCGAGAACACCAATAATCTGATTTTTCACCACCAGCGGCAGAACAATTTCAGAATTACTCGCCGCATCACAGGCAATATGCCCGTCAAACGCGTGAACATCCTCGATACGCTGCACTTGATTGCGGGCAACCGCTGTGCCGCACACCCCGCGCCCGACGGGTATCCGGACACAGGCAATTTTGCCCTGAAATGGTCCGAGTACCAGTGTATCGTCCTCAAGCAAATAAAAACCTGCCCAGTTAACGTCAGTGAGACGCTCGTATAACAACGCACTGGTGTTCGCAAGCGTTGCCAGAAAACTGGTTTCTCCCGCCATCAGCGCGTTAAAGTCGCGATTTAAATCCGCGTAAAATTCTGTTTTGTTCATTATTTAATCACTTGGTTGTCTTACCTGGAACTGCCAGCCTATTAAAATAAGCATTAAATGCGTTAATGCTCAAGATCATTCCCATCATGGGTTAAGATTAATGTTAATTCTTATTACATTTGGCACGTCATGGCTCTTAACACACCACAAATTACGCCGACAAAAGAGATAACAGTGAGGGCAATCGGCGAGGAACTGCCGCGTGGTGATTACCAACGTTGCCCGCAATGTGACATGCTGTTTAGCCTGCCCGAGATAAATTCTCATCAAAGTGCCTATTGTCCGCGCTGTCAGGCAAAAATTCGCGACGGGCGCGACTGGTCGCTAACGCGCCTGGCGGCAATGGCCTTCACCATGCTGTTGCTTATGCCGTTTGCCTGGGGCGAACCGCTGTTGCATATCTGGCTGTTAGGCATTCGTATTGACGCCAACGTCATGCAAGGCATCTGGCAAATGACCAAACAGGGCGATGCGATAACGGGATCAATGGTCTTTTTCTGCGTTATTGGTGCCCCCCTCATTCTGGTGTCCTCCATAGCATATTTATGGTTTGGTAACCGACTGGGAATGAATTTACGTCCGGTACTGCTGATGCTTGAGCGACTTAAAGAGTGGGTAATGCTGGATATCTACCTGGTCGGCATTGGCGTTGCTTCTATAAAGGTACAGGATTATGCCCATATCCAGGCGGGTGTCGGCTTGTTCTCTTTTGTGGCGTTGGTGATTTTAACGACGGTGACGTTGTCACATCTTAATGTTGAGGAGCTGTGGGAGCGATATTATCCGCAGCGCCCCGCTACGCGTAGGGACGAGAAACTTCGTGTCTGTCTTGGGTGCCATTTTACCGGCTATCCTGATCAGCGTGGTCTCTGCCCGCGTTGCCATATCCCGCTACGCCTGCGTCGTCGTCATAGTTTGCAAAAATGCTGGGCGGCGCTGTTAGCGTCAATCGTTTTGTTGTTACCAGCCAACCTATTGCCTATTTCTATCATTTATCTGAATGGTGGCCGGCAGGAAGATACGATTCTTTCCGGAATTATGTCGCTGGCAAGTAGCAACATTGCGGTTGCGGGAATCGTGTTTATCGCCAGTATTCTGGTACCGTTTACTAAAGTGATCGTCATGTTCACTTTACTGTTGAGCATTCATTTTAAATGCCAGCAAGGTTTACGCACACGCATTCTGTTACTGCGGATGGTGACCTAGATTGGACGCTGGTCGATGCTCGACCTGTTTGTCATATCTTTAACCATGTCGCTGATTAATCGCGATCAGATCCTCGCTTTTACTATGGGACCGGCTGCGTTTTATTTTGGCGCTGCCGTAATTTTGACTATTCTTGCTGTGGAATGGCTGGACAGCCGCTTACTTTGGGATGCACATGAGTCAGGAAACGCCCGCTTCGACGACTGAAGCGCAGATTAAAAATAAACGCCGTATCTCACCTTTCTGGCTGCTGCCTTTCATCGCGCTAATGATTGCCGGTTGGCTGATTTGGGACAGTTATCAGGACCGGGGTAATACCGTCACCATCGACTTTATGTCGGCGGATGGTATTGTTCCGGGCCGTACGCCTGTTCGTTATCAGGGCGTTGAAGTCGGAACAGTGCAGGATATCAGCCTCAGCGACGATCTTCGTAAGATTGAAGTCAAGGTCAGCATCAAGTCCGATATGAAAGATGCGCTGCGCGAAGAGACTCAGTTCTGGCTGGTGACGCCAAAAGCATCGTTGGCAGGTGTCTCCGGGCTGGACGCCCTCGTCGGTGGGAACTATATCGGCATGATGCCGGGTAAAGGTAAAGAGCAGGATCACTTTGTCGCGCTCGATACCCAACCGAAATATCGGCTGGACAATGGCGATCTGATGATCCACCTGCAAGCCCCCGATCTCGGTTCGCTGAACAGCGGTTCATTGGTCTATTTCCGCAAGATCCCGGTGGGAAAAGTCTACGACTATGCCATCAATCCCAACAAGCAAGGCGTGGTGATTGATGTCCTGATCGAGCGGCGTTTTACCGATCTGGTGAAAAAAGGTAGCCGTTTCTGGAACGTTTCCGGCGTTGATGCCAACGTCAGTATCAGTGGCGCGAAGGTGAAACTGGAAAGTCTGGCGGCACTGGTTAACGGTGCGATTGCCTTCGATTCACCTGAAGAGTCGAAACCTGCCGAGGCGGAAGATACCTTTGGTCTGTATGAAGATCTGGCCCACAGCCAGCGTGGAGTAATAATAAAACTGGAACTGCCGAGTGGAGCAGGATTAACCGCCGACTCGACGCCGTTAATGTATCAGGGGCTGGAAGTCGGACAGCTGACTAAACTGGATTTAAATCCTGGTGGTAAAGTCACTGGGGAAATGACCGTTGATCCCAGCGTCGTTACCCTGCTTCGTGAAAATACCCGCATCGAATTACGCAACCCGAAATTATCCCTTAGCGATGCTAATCTCAGCGCCCTGCTGACCGGAAAAACCTTTGAGTTGGTGCCCGGCGATGGCGAGCCACGCAAAGAGTTCGTTGTTGTGCCGGGCGAAAAAGCCCTGCTGCAAGAGCCGGACGTTCTGACACTGACCCTGACAGCACCGGAAAGTTACGGTATTGATGCGGGTCAGCCGCTCATTCTTCACGGCGTGCAGGTAGGCCAGGTTATCGATCGTAAACTCACCAGCAAAGGCGTCACCTTTACCGTCGCCATCGAGCCTCAGCATCGAGAACTGGTAAAAGGCGATAGCAAATTTGTCGTCAACAGCCGTGTCGACGTGAAGGTGGGGCTGGATGGCGTTGAGTTTCTCGGTGCCAGCGCCTCAGAATGGATTAACGGCGGGATACGTATTCTGCCGGGCGATAAAGGCGAGATGAAAGCCAGCTATCCACTGTATGCCAATCTGGAAAAAGCGCTGGAGAACAGCCTTAGCGATTTACCCACCACAACCGTGAGTTTGAGTGCAGAGACGCTGCCGGATGTGCAGGCAGGATCGGTAGTGCTGTACCGTAAATTTGAAGTTGGTGAAGTTATTACCGTGCGTCCGCGAGCTAACGCGTTCGATATCGATCTGCACATTAAACCGGAATATCGCAACCTTTTGACCAGCAACAGCGTGTTCTGGGCAGAAGGCGGGGCGAAAGTTCAGCTGAATGGTAGTGGCCTGACCGTACAGGCATCCCCGCTCTCCAGAGCATTAAAGGGGGCCATTAGCTTCGATAACCTCAGTGGTGCCAGCGCCAGTCAGCGTAAAGGCGACAAGCGAATTCTGTATGCTTCCGAAACAGCGGCCCGTGCGGTTGGCAGGCAGATTACGCTTCACGCTTTCGATGCCGGAAAACTGGCGGTCGGGATGCCAATTCGCTATCTCGGTATTGATATCGGGCAAATCCAGACGCTGGATCTGATTACCGCACGCAATGAAGTACAGGCAAAGGCGGTGCTCTATCCGGAATATGTCCAGACCTTTGCTCGCGGTGGTACGCGCTTCTCAGTGGTCACACCGCAAATCTCGGCAGCTGGCGTTGAGCATCTAGATACTATCCTCCAGTCGTATATCAACGTCGAACCAGGCCGTGGCAATCCTCGTCGCGACTTTGAATTAGAAGAGGCCACCATTACTGATTCGCGTTACCTAGATGGTTTAAGCATTATTGTTGAAGCGCCGGAAGCCGGTTCGTTAGGCATCGGTACGCCTGTGCTGTTCCGTGGTCTGGAAGTAGGTACGGTTACAGGAATGACGCTGGGGACATTGTCAGATCGCGTGATGATTGCGATGCGCATCAGTAAACGCTATCAACACCTGGTGCGTAACAATTCCGTCTTCTGGTTGGCATCGGGTTACAGTCTGGACTTTGGTCTGACGGGCGGCGTAGTGAAAACCGGCACCTTTAACCAATTTATCCGTGGCGGCATCGCCTTCGCCACGCCTCCGGGTACGCCACTTGCACCGAAAGCCCAGGAAGGCAAACACTTCCTGTTGCAGGAAAGTGAACCGAAAGAGTGGCGTGAATGGGGAACTGCGCTTCCCAAATAATGCCCACTGCTCCGGCGTGCCTGCGCCGGAGCGTTTATGCTAAACTGCGCGCCTGTTTTTTTGCCAGTGGTACATGCTCGTGGCCCAACACACCGTTTATTTCCCGGACGCGTTTCTGACACAAATGCGCGAAGCTATGCCTTCGACGCTCTCATTTGATGATTTTCTTGCCGCCTGTCAGCGCCCGTTGCGCCGCAGCATTCGCGTTAATACGCTGAAAATCTCCGTTGCTGATTTCCTGCAATTAACCGCTCCTTATGGCTGGACGCTTACGCCAATTCCGTGGTGTGAAGAAGGTTTCTGGATTGAACGCGACAATGAAGATGCATTGCCATTGGGTAGTACCACCGAGCATTTAAGTGGCCTGTTTTATATTCAGGAAGCCAGTTCAATGTTGCCCGTCGCCGCCTTGTTTGCTGACGGTAATGCACCACAGCGGGTGATGGATGTCGCTGCTGCGCCAGGCTCAAAAACGACGCAAATTGCCGCGCGGATGAATAACGAAGGGGCAATCCTTGCCAATGAGTTTTCCGCCAGTCGGGTAAAAGTGTTACATGCCAATATCAGCCGCTGTGGCATCAGTAATGTTGCGCTCACACATTTTGGTGGCCGCGTGTTTGGTGCGGCAGTGCCAGAAATGTTTGATGCCATTTTGCTGGACGCTCCCTGCTCCGGCGAAGGCGTGGTGCGTAAAGATCCCGATGCGCTAAAAAACTGGTCACCCGAAAGCAATCAGGAAATCGCAGCTACCCAACGGGAACTGATTGACAGCGCCTTTCATGCATTACGTCCTGGCGGTACGCTGGTTTACTCGACCTGTACCTTAAACCGGGAAGAAAACGAAGCCGTTTGCCGGTGGCTGAAAGAGACTTACCCCGACGAAGTAGAGTTTTTACCACTTGGCGATCTCTTCCCTGGTGCAAACAAGGCGCTGACCGAAGAAGGTTTTTTGCATGTTTTCCCACAAATTTACGACTGCGAAGGCTTCTTCGTTGCTCGTCTGCGTAAAACTCAGGCGATCCCCGCCTTACCCGCCCCAAAATACAAAGTGGGCAATTTCCCGTTCAGCCCGGTGAAAGATCGCGAAGCCGGACAAATTCGTCAGGCGGCTGCAAGTGTTGGCTTAAACTGGGATGGAAACCTGCGACTCTGGCAACGCGACAAAGAACTGTGGTTGTTCCCGGTAGGCATTGAAGCCCTGATCGGTAAAGTCCGATTTTCTCGCTTAGGGATTAAACTTGCCGAAACGCATAACAAAGGTTATCGCTGGCAGCATGAAGCGGTTATTGCCCATGCCTCCCCCGACAATGTAAACGCTTTTGAACTGACACCGCAGGAAGCGGAGGAGTGGTATCGCGGGCGCGATGTTTACCCGCAAGCCGCGCCAGTGGCGGATGACGTGTTGGTTACTTTCCAGCATCAGCCGATTGGTTTAGCCAAACGGATTGGTTCGCGACTGAAAAACAGCTACCCGCGTGAACTGGTGCGGGACGGGAAACTTTTTACCAGTAACGCATGACAGCGCACAAAAAAAGCGCACTTTTTGACTGGCACATTCGGCGGCCTCAACTAGGCTGAAAAATTGTGCGATCGAACTGGTCGTACCACAATCGGCAGCTAAATGGAGAGCACGAAGATGAAAACCAGTGTGCGCATAGGCGCTTTTGAAATCGACGACGGCGAATTACACGGTGAATCGCCGGGTGATCGAACGTTAACCATTCCTTGTAAATCTGACCCCGATTTATGTATGCAACTGGATGCCTGGGATGCTGAAACCAGTATCCCTGCCCTGCTAAATGGCGAACACTCTGTCCTTTACCGTACCCGTTACGATCAACAATCTGATGCCTGGATTATGCGTCTTGCCTGATCCAAAAAGAACCCGTCGGCATGGCGGGTTATTTGTCCTGGTTATTCCCCCGTTGTAAAATCTCTCCTAAACTTAACGGTACGGCACCACACTTCGGGGATGAAATGTTCGCGCTGGTACTTTTTGTTTGCTACCTGGATGGCGGTTGTGAAGATATTGTTGTGGATGTCTACAACACGGAACAGCAGTGTCTTTATTCTATGAGCGATCAACGGATCCGCCATGGCGGTTGTTTTCCGATTGAGGATTTTATAGATGGTTTCTGGCGACCAGCACAGGAGTATGGTGATTTTTAATTATTGCAGTTGCACAAGAGTCAGTTCGCCCCCAAAGACAGCACCGGTATCAATATAATGCAGGTTGCCAATATCCACGCGATGTCGCAACGGTGTATGACCAAACCAGAAATGATCAGCACCTGTAATTCCCTGCCCTTTTGGGCGTTCACCTAATCGCGAGCGGCTCCACAAGACCTGATGCAAATCAACGTCCTTTTGCCATTCATAAACATCATCTGGATAATCGGCATGAGCAATAACATGCTTGCCAGTGCGACTGTGTACTTCAAGAATAAAGGGCAAATGCTGACATTTTTCCAGCGCCGTTTTCGCTTGTTTCTGTTGATTATCTGCCAGCGCAATAAACCAGTCGCCGCCATTCATCAACCACAAAGACATCTGCTGGAATGCCAGCGCATCCATCGCCATCTGTTCATGATTACCTCTTACCGCACGAACCCAATGTTGTTCCAGTAACTGCAGACAACGTAAACTTTGCGGCCCACGATCGATAACGTCTCCCACTGAGATAAGTAAATCTCGCCACGGATCAAAACGACAATGCCATAATTTGCGGCGCAACTGCTCAAGACAACCGTGTATATCGCCAGAAAGCCAGATATGTCGCCATTGATGACCCGCAATTCTCTGATAAACGGGCGCAGGCTGTTTCATCAATATTTTCCTCCCGCGCTAAAGATCTCATAATCTTAACAAGAATGTTAAAAAACGCTGGACTCAGACAGTAGAGTGTGTGTTATGGTTGACTATAAAGTCAGCGAAGGAAATGCTTCTGGCTTTTAACAGATAAAAAGAGACCGAACACGATTCCTGTTTTCGTCAACAAACAATAAAACCCTTTAAAATTAATGCGTTGAATAAATTTACGTTCATCTTTTAATCCCTGACACGTACCATTGCATATTAATACATTCAACCAGTTACCATTTTTTTCGAGTTTTTTAGAGAAATTTTCGGGAATATTTCAGGTCAATCCATGCAGACGCAAGCAATTCCTGTATTGAATAATTCCGTAGCAATTATGTAAAATCATCTCCGGCTGATTTTCATTCAAACTCGCGCTATCGAACATCCATCAGCCAGCCGTGGCACGTTCTTGCATACGACGTGCTACGGTTTCCTTTACGATTTGGGGTTGCGACTTTACCTCTATTGATAATGCATTCCGGCAGAACGTTCAAATATGAAGTACGATGTTTAACTAACCGAAAAACAAGAACAATACGGTGCAAGCAAGCTATTCACAGTTAACTGAAACAGTATCGTTTTTTTACAGCCAATTTTGTTTGTCCTTTTATAATAAAAAAGTGCTGAAGTTCATTTCATGGAATGAACTTCATAAAAACTCCTACTTATTTTTTTTAACAAAGCCATTTGTCCATCGGCTTTAACTGAATGTCCATCATGTTACCGATAAATAATAACTTTTCATTGTCCCAAAATTCTTTTTATAACACTATTTCCGGTACATATGCTGATTAC
The DNA here is from genome assembly GCF_053555815.1 of Shigella sp. SIG6. NCBI lineage: Bacteria > Pseudomonadati > Pseudomonadota > Gammaproteobacteria > Enterobacterales > Enterobacteriaceae > Shigella > Shigella sp. SIG6. The sequence goes on from NZ_JBQZXC010000103.1 coordinate 12,139, forward strand.
TTTTCAGCATGGGATAAATGGGAAAAACAAGCGCTCCCCGGTGAAAATCGGAATGAAGCGGTCTCCCTACTTAAAGAATGTCTCATCAATCAGTTCAGTGAGCTTCAACTGAATCGTTTAAATCTGTCCTCGCTACCTGACAACTTACCACCTCAAATCACTGTTCTGGAAATTACTCAGAATGCCCTAATATCATTACCAGAATTGCCAGCATCGCTGGAATACCTTGACGCCTGTGACAATCACCTGTCAACACTTCCTGAATTACCCGCATCTCTGAAACATCTTGATGTAGATAACAACCAACTAACCATGCTTCCTGAATTGCCTGCATTGCTGGAATATATTAATGCAGATAACAATCAGCTAACCATGCTTCCTGAATTACCTACATCGCTGGAAGTGCTCTCAGTAAGAAATAACCAGCTGACATTTCTCCCTGAGTTACCTGAATCACTGGAAGCGCTCGATGTAAGTACTAATCTTCTGGAAAGCCTACCAGCCGTACCTGTAAGAAATCATCACTCAGAGGAAACCGAGATATTTTTCCGGTGCCGCGAGAATCGCATCACACACATTCCGGAAAATATACTTAGCCTTGATCCGACCTGCACTATCATCCTCGAAGACAATCCTCTGTCCTCACGGATCAGGGAGTCTCTGTCGCAACAAACCGCCCAA
>NZ_JBQZXC010000104.1:0-12597 GCF_053555815.1 Shigella sp. SIG6
ATCACTGCTAATGAGATATCAGTCATCTGAACACTTATGTCTTTAATTATTCTCGTGGTTCACTGTAGGCAATAAGCACAAAAGTGTAGGATGTTACAAGAATGATTAGGACTCGGTGAAATGAAAAATCCACGCAATTGCGTGGATTTTATATACTTTTGCGCTCTTCATGAGATTTAGCGAAACCTCATGAGACAATAAATTAATTAGACGTTGAAAAGGAAGTTCATCACATCGCCATCTTTCACGATGTAATCTTTACCTTCTGCACGCATTTTGCCTGCTTCTTTCGCGCCTTGTTCACCTTTGTAAGTGATGAAATCTTCAAACGAGATGGTTTGTGCACGGATAAAGCCTTTTTCAAAATCAGTATGGATTTTGCCCGCTGCCTGCGGCGCGGTTGCTCCAACCGGAATGGTCCATGCACGCACTTCTTTCACCCCAGCGGTGAAGTAAGTTTGCAGGTTCAGCAGCTTATAACCGGCACGGATCACACGGTTCAGGCCCGGTTCTTCCAGCCCAAGCTCCTGCATAAACTCGTCACGTTCTTCGTCGTCCAGTTCGGCAATGTCTGCTTCAACAGCAGCACAAACCGGAACCACAACAGAACCTTCTTTCGCCGCGATTTCACGCACCTGGTCAAGATATGGGTTGTTTTCAAAACCGTCTTCGTTGACGTTGGCGATGTACATTGTTGGTTTCAGCGTCAGGAAGCTCAGGTAACGAATAGCCGCTTTCTCTTCAGCGCTTAAATCCAGCGCGCGCAGCATACCTGCGTTTTCCAGCTGGGGCAGGCATTTTTCCAGGACCGCCAGCTCAGCTTTCGCGTCTTTATCGCCACCTTTGGCTTTCTTCTGTACGCGATGAATCGCACGTTCGCAGGTGTCGAGGTCTGCCAGCGCCAGTTCGGTGTTGATAACTTCAATATCGTCAGCCGGGTTAACTTTGCCGGAAACGTGAATGATGTTGTCATTTTCAAAGCAGCGAACAACGTGACCGATCGCTTCGGTTTCACGGATGTTGGTCAGGAACTGGTTACCCAGACCTTCGCCTTTCGATGCGCCTTTTACCAGACCGGCGATATCGACAAATTCCATGGTCGTGGGAAGCGTACGTTGCGGTTTTACGATTTCAGCCAGTTGATCCAGGCGAGGGTCAGGCATTGGTACGACGCCTGTGTTCGGCTCAATGGTGCAGAATGGAAAGTTGGCCGCTTCAATACCGGCTTTGGTCAGCGCGTTGAACAGGGTAGATTTCCCGACGTTGGGCAAACCGACGATACCGCATTTGAATCCCATGATTTAAATCACCTTAATATCTTAATAATCAACCTGTTATTGCTAACAGATTGCAGAAATGGAAATAACTTTGCCTATTATACACGGCACTCGGCAAAAATGCCGCAGACAACGACTTATTGCGCTTTAAAGGCGTGCAATCGGTTCGTTGCTTTGGTCAAGCCATCTGTAAACCACATTTCAGTACAACGCGCCGCTTCGTCGATGGCTTCATCAATTAACTTCTGTTCACTAACAGGCGGTTTGCCTAACACAAAACCGACAACTTTATTTTTATCGCCCGGATGACCGATTCCGATGCGTAAACGGTGAAAGTTAGGGTTATTACCCAATTTACTGATGATGTCTTTCAGTCCATTGTGACCACCATGGCCACCGCCCAACTTAAATTTGGCGACGCCAGGAGGCAGATCCAGTTCGTCGTGGGCCACCAGAATTTCGTCCGGATTAATGCGGAAAAAACTGGCCATCGCCGCAACGGCTTTGCCGCTGAGATTCATAAATGTAGTCGGGACTAACAGGCGGACATCTTCGCCTCCAAGGGTGACTCGCGAAGTATAACCAAAGAATTTAGCCTCTTCGCGCAGCGGAGCGCGCAAACGCTCTGCCAGTAAGTCAACGAACCAGGCACCAGCATTATGTCGCGTTGCGGCGTATTCAGCACCGGGGTTCGCCAGGCCGACAATCAATTTAATCGTCACGTTTTTTTGTCCTGAGTGTGTACATAACTGGCGCGTAGTTTACTGGTTGCGGCCCCGCTTGACAAAAAACTGCGTATCAAATGCAGATAACGTAATAATTGCCTGAGTGGACTATTAGAAAGTCAAGGTGTTCAGGCGTTTATTTGTAAAGTTTTGTTGAAATAAGGGTTGTAATTGTGATTACGCCCGCACATAACCCACAGGGTGTTGTCTATACTTTACACATAAGGAAGAGGGGTATTCCCTGTTACAACCCAGAAAGTTCCGGAGGTGACATATGAAACGCAAAAACGCTTCGATACTCGGTAACGTGCTCATGGGGTTGGGTCTGGTGGTAATGGTGGTCGGCGTGGGGTATTCAATCCTCAACCAGTTACCACAGTTTAATATGCCCCAGTATTTCGCACATGGTGCAGTGCTAAGTATTTTCGTCGGTGCCATTCTCTGGCTGGCGGGTGCCCGTGTTGGCGAGCATGAACAGGTGTACGACCGTTACTGGTGGGTTCGTCACTATGACAAACGTTGCCGCCGTAGCGATAATCGCCGTCATAGCTAACAAATAATGCAGTTTGCTGACCAGTCAGTTTGCGCTGACTGGTCAATCTCGTACTTATAAATCCGCCATCGCCGCGCGACGATTCGGGAAGAACGCGAGGCGTCCCGGGATCGGTTGAATGCCTGCGCGAGCCATAGTTCGCAGTGGCTGGAATTCCACGTTGCACACGCGCAGTTCACATCCTTCGGGCAGACGCTTCACAAAACGCTGGAACGCATCAAGACCACCAGCATCAAGTACCGGAACGGCATCCCACTTCAGAATCACAATCCGTTTGCCTTCAAGACGTGACTCCAGGTCCGTGAATAAGCCTTCAGCAGCAGCAAAAAACAGCGGGCCAATAACGCGCAGAACTAGGACATCGTCTGGAACATCTACGACTACCGGTGCCAGGCGAGTCATACGTGCGATACGACGCATAAACAGCAGCGATGCCAGCACGATCCCCACGCTGATGGCAATAACCATATCAAACAGCACGGTCAGTGACATACACAGCAGCATGACGATGATGTCATCTTTCGGCGCATGACGCAGCAAGTCGACCACTTTGTGCGCTTCACTCATGTTCCACGCCACCATCAACAGCAGGGCTGCCATGGCGGAAAGCGGCAGCCAGGAGAGCAGTGGTGCCAGTACCAGCAGGGCGAGAATAACCAGAATAGAGTGGATCACCGCCGAGATAGGGGAAGTTGCCCCGGCACGGACGTTAGCGGCAGAACGCGCGATGGCAGCAGTAGCGGTAATACCACCAAAGAATGGAGCGATGATATTCCCCAGCCCCTGACCGACCAGTTCACTATTCGCCTTGTGCTTAGTCCCGGTCATACCATCCAGTACCACAGCGCAGAGCAGAGATTCGATCGCCCCGAGCATTGCCATTGAGAATGCCGCAGGCAGCAGGGTGCGAATAGAATCCCAGGTTAGCGTGAATTCTGAATTAGGCAGATCCCACGGCAGCACCAGTTGCGGCAGCAGTTGCGGAATACCGTTACCCTGAGAACCATCGGCTAGGACGTAGTGGAATTGCGAACCGATGGTAGCAACATGTCCGCCGAGCAGGTTAACAATCCCCATCACCGCGCAACCAGCCAGCAAGGCCGGAAGGTGACCGGGTAAACGAATGCCCAGACGCGGCCAGAAAACCAGAATGCCAAGCGTCACAATGCCAATGGCAGCATCACCCACATTAATGGTCGGCAGCGCCATAAATAATGCGCCGACTTTTTGTAGATAATGTTCCGGGACATGGGCCATTTGCAGACCGAGAAAATCTTTAATCTGCATGGTACCGATGGTGATCCCGATACCCGAGGTGAAACCTAAGGTGACGGAAACCGGAATATACTCAATCAGACGACCAAAGCGTGCCAGCCCCATCAGAATCAAAAAGATTCCCGACAACAAGGTCGCAACCAGCAGTCCTGCCAGTCCAAACTGTTGCGAAACGGGATAGAGAATTACCACAAATGCCGCAGTCGGACCGGAAACGCTAAAGCGTGACCCACCCGTTAGAGCAATGACAATCCCCGCAACAGCTGCGGTATATAAACCGTACTGGGGTGCCACACCACTACCAATAGCCAACGCCATCGCCAGCGGGATAGCAATAATCCCGACGGTTATCCCGGCAATCAGGTCACGGGTAAACCGTGCGGCAGTATATTTTTCTTTCCAGCAAGCGTCGATCAGAGCGCGGAAAGGCATCACATGTGAGGAAAATATTTTGTTCACAATAATGTTTCATCCGTGAGCGCATCATCTGTCAACTAAATGGCAGGTGAAGGAGGCATAGGTCATACAAATGGATATTACAGACAAAAAAACCCGCCGCAGCGGGTCTTTGAGCCGGGTTCGATTAGTGTTCGAACATGGCAGAGATCGATTCTTCGTTGCTGATACGACGAATCGCTTCGGCCAGCATACCTGACAGGGTCAGAGTACGCACGTTCGGCAGTGATTTGATTTCATCGCTCAGCGGAATGGTATCGCAGACAACGACTTCATCAATTACAGAGTTACGCAGGTTGTTCGCCGCGTTGCCAGAGAAGATCGGGTGAGTCGCGTACGCAAATACACGTTTAGCACCACGTTCTTTCAGCGCTTCAGCAGCTTTACACAGCGTACCGCCAGTGTCGATCATATCATCGACCAGTACGCAGTCACGACCTGCAACGTCACCGATGATATGCATCACCTGGGAAACGTTCGCACGCGGACGACGTTTGTCGATGATTGCCATATCGGTATCGTTCAGCAGCTTAGCGATAGCGCGGGCACGCACAACGCCGCCGATGTCCGGAGAAACAACAATTGGGTTATCCAGATTCAGCTGCAGCATGTCTTCCAGCAGGATCGGGCTACCAAATACGTTATCAACCGGAACGTCGAAGAAACCCTGAATCTGTTCAGCGTGCAGATCCACTGTCAGCACACGGTCAACACCGACGCTGGAGAGGAAGTCTGCAACCACTTTCGCAGTGATTGGTACACGAGCTGAACGGACGCGACGGTCCTGGCGCGCATAGCCAAAGTAGGGGATAACAGCGGTGATACGACCTGCGGAAGCACGACGCAGGGCATCAACCATAACGACTAATTCCATCAGGTTGTCGTTAGTAGGGGCACAAGTGGACTGGATGATGAAAATATCACCACCGCGTACATTTTCGTTAATTTGTACGCTGACTTCGCCGTCGCTAAAGCGACCTACAGCGGCGTCGCCGAGTGAAGTGTACAGGCGGTTGGCAATACGTTGTGCTAGTACCGGGGTGGCGTTACCAGCAAAAAGCTTCATATCAGGCACGAGAAGAACCTCAGGCATGCGTCCATTGGTGGAAAGAATCTGCCGAAAACTGTGCGGGCCAGGCATGATCCTTTCCAAGCGGTGTATTAAAGAGCGCGATGCAACGTCTGGAACAAGGTGACGTTGTCACCGAAACTCAGCTTGCCCGGCTTAAAGCATGGCTCTGTGCAATGGGGAAAGATTAACGCCTTTCGCCACAAAGCCATTGAGCCATTCCGGGGCTTGCTCTAGCACCTGGCGGGCTTCAGACTCTGTATCAAATTCAGCAAAGACACAGGCCCCTGTCCCAGTCAGGCGCGACGGGGCGTATTCTAACAGCCAGGAAAGCACCGCATCAACCTCGCGAAAACGTTTTCTTGCGATAACCTCGCAATCATTGCTGAATTCACATTTTAGCAACGTTTCTATTGACCTTTTTGGCGTATTGCGCGGGAGTTCAGGATCTTTAAAAATCACCGGAGTCGGAATACTTACACCAGGGTGCGCCACCAGATACCACTTCTCTGGCGGATCCACCGGCGTTAGTATTTCACCAACGCCTTCGGCAAACGCGGCATGCCCCCGAACAAAGACAGGAACATCTGCGCCCAGCGTCAGCCCCATTTCCGCCAGCTCATCCATGCTTAGCCCGCATTGCCAGAGATGATTTAATGCCACCAGGACCGTCGCGGCATTGGATGAACCACCGCCGAGACCGCCGCCCATCGGCAAACGCTTGTCAATGCTGATATTCGCACCGCTTCCCGTCGGAAGACGCCCGCTGTCTGCCGCAGTTTTCATCAACAACCGCGCTGCGCGAACGATCAGGTTATCTTCATGTTCCACGCCTTCAACGGGCGTTAACAGACGAATATCCCCATCGTCACGAAGCTCAATGCTGATGGTGTCGCCGTAATCAAGAAACTGAAACAGCGTTTGCAGCGTGTGGTAACCATCCGCACGCTGACCGGTAATGTATAAAAACAGATTAAGTTTTGCCGGAGAGGGCCACTGTGTCCGCATTATTTCACTATCCAGTTATCCATTTTTAACTTGATGCGTTGACCACCGTCGGTGAGTTCCATATTGGCTGGCATCGCAGGTTGCGTTTTGGTGTCATAACCACCATAAACAACCTTCCAGTTTTTGCCATTCTGGCTGTAGGTAATTTCGCTCAGGCGGTACTGGTCGTCCAGTTTGTAGTCGGTTGCATCACCCGGTAAACCTAAAATCCACTGGCGCAAGCTGTTGAGCGGAATTGGCATTCCGGTCAATTTGCCAATCATCTCTTCGGCGTCATCGGCGGTATAACGCTGACCTTTATTGTCGACTAACTGCACGTTACCCGGTTGAGCATTCAGCTCCAGTTCCGTGCTGCCCAATGGGTTAGTGAGCAGCAGACGGTAGCGATCCTGGCCGGTTTGCTGCCAGAAAAAGCGGGCGTACACTTTTTGTTGGTCAGAAATATAAGCGAACGCGCCGCGAGTCTGATACTGATTAAGATTGCGCACGTCTTGCTGATGCTGACGCCATTGTGGCGAATCCGGGCTTTTGCCAGGACCTTTGGGCGTGGTGACGGAACAGGCAGTGAGCACAAGAGCAGCCAGCGGTAGCAGGCGGATAAGACGAAAATCGGGCAGGGGCATAGTGATGACAAGTCCTTGAGATACGTTGCAGTTATAACCCTTAATGCTAGCGTTACCGTCCGCTATCGTCTATGTTCAAGTTGTCTTAATTGCCAGAATCTAACGGCTTTCGGCAATTACTCCAAAAGGGGGCGCTCTCTTTTATTGATCTTACGCATCCTGTATGATGCAAGCAGACTAACCCTATCAACGTTGGTATTATTTCCCGCAGACATGACCCTTTTAGCACTCGGTATCAACCATAAAACGGCACCTGTATCGCTGCGAGAACGTGTATCGTTTTCGCCGGATAAGCTCGATCAGGCGCTTGACAGCCTGCTTGCGCAGCCGATGGTGCAGGGCGGCGTGGTGCTGTCGACGTGCAACCGCACGGAACTTTATCTTAGCGTTGAAGAGCAGGATAACCTGCAAGAGGCGTTAATCCGCTGGCTTTGCGATTATCACAATCTTAATGAAGAAGATCTGCGTAAAAGCCTCTACTGGCATCAGGATAACGACGCGGTTAGCCATTTAATGCGTGTTGCCAGCGGCCTGGATTCACTGGTTCTTGGGGAGCCGCAGATCCTCGGTCAGGTTAAAAAAGCGTTTGCCGATTCGCAAAAAGGTCATATGAAGGCCAGCGAACTGGAACGCATGTTCCAGAAATCTTTCTCTGTAGCGAAACGCGTTCGCACTGAAACAGATATCGGTGCCAGTGCTGTGTCTGTCGCTTTTGCGGCTTGTACGCTGGCGCGGCAGATCTTTGAATCGCTCTCTACGGTCACAGTGTTGCTGGTAGGCGCGGGCGAAACCATCGAGCTGGTAGCGCGTCATCTGCGCGAACATAAAGTACAGAAGATGATTATCGCCAACCGCACTCGCGAACGTGCCCAAATTCTGGCAGATGAAGTTGGCGCGGAAGTGATTGCCCTGAGTGAGATCGACGAACGTCTGCGCGAAGCCGATATCATCATCAGTTCCACCGCCAGCCCGTTACCGATTATCGGGAAAGGCATGGTGGAGCGCGCATTAAAAAGTCGTCGTAACCAACCAATGCTGTTGGTGGATATTGCCGTTCCGCGCGATGTTGAGCCGGAAGTTGGCAAACTGGCGAATGCTTATCTTTATAGTGTGGACGATCTGCAAAGCATCATTTCGCACAACTTGGCGCAGCGTAAAGCCGCAGCGGTTGAGGCGGAAACTATTGTCGCTCAGGAAACCAGCGAATTTATGGCGTGGCTGCGAGCACAAAGCGCCAGCGAAACCATTCGCGAGTATCGCAGCCAGGCAGAGCACGTTCGCGATGAGTTAACCGCCAAAGCGTTAGCGGCCCTTGAGCAGGGCGGCGACGCGCAAGCCATTATGCAGGATCTGGCATGGAAACTGACTAACCGCTTGATCCATGCGCCAACGAAATCACTTCAACAGGCCGCCCGTGACGGGGATAACGAACGCCTGAATATTCTGCGCGACAGCCTCGAGCTGGAGTAGCAGTACATCATTTTCTTTTTTTACAGGGTGCATTTACGCCTATGAAGCCTTCTATCGTTGCCAAACTGGAAGCCCTGCATGAACGCCATGAAGAAGTTCAGGCGTTGCTGGGTGACGCGCAAACTATCGCCGACCAGGAACGTTTTCGCGCATTATCACGCGAATATGCGCAGTTAAGTGATGTTTCGCGCTGTTTTACCGACTGGCAACAGGTTCAGGAAGATATCGAAACCGCACAGATGATGCTCGACGATCCTGAAATGCGTGAGATGGCGCAGGATGAACTGCGCGAAGCTAAAGAAAAAAGCGAGCAACTGGAACAGCAATTACAGGTTCTATTACTACCAAAAGATCCTGATGACGAACGTAACGCCTTCCTCGAAGTCCGTGCCGGAACCGGCGGCGACGAAGCAGCGCTGTTTGCAGGCGATCTGTTCCGTATGTACAGCCGTTACGCCGAAGCCCGCCGCTGGCGGGTAGAAATCATGAGCGCCAGCGAGGGTGAACATGGTGGTTATAAAGAGATCATCGCCAAAATTAGCGGTGATGGTGTGTATGGTCGTCTGAAATTTGAATCCGGCGGTCATCGCGTGCAACGTGTTCCTGCTACGGAATCGCAGGGTCGTATTCATACTTCTGCTTGTACCGTTGCGGTAATGCCAGAACTGCCTGACGCAGAACTGCCGGACATCAACCCAGCAGATTTACGCATTGATACTTTCCGCTCGTCAGGGGCGGGTGGTCAGCACGTTAACACCACCGATTCGGCAATTCGTATTACTCACTTGCCGACCGGGATTGTTGTTGAATGTCAGGACGAACGTTCACAACATAAAAACAAAGCGAAGGCGCTTTCAGTGCTCGGTGCTCGCATCCACGCTGCTGAAATGGCAAAACGCCAACAGGCCGAAGCGTCTACCCGTCGTAACCTGCTGGGGAGTGGCGATCGCAGCGACCGTAACCGTACTTACAATTTCCCGCAGGGGCGCGTTACCGATCACCGCATCAACCTGACGCTCTACCGCCTGGATGAAGTGATGGAAGGTAAGCTGGATATGCTGATTGAACCGATTATCCAGGAACATCAGGCCGACCAACTGGCGGCGTTGTCCGAGCAGGAATAATGGAATATCAACACTGGTTACGTGAAGCAATAAGCCAACTTCAGGCGAGCGAAAGCCCGCGGCGTGATGCTGAAATCCTGCTGGAGCATGTTACCGGCAGAGGGCGTACTTTTATTCTCGCCTTTGGTGAAACGCAGCTGACTGACGAACAATGTCAACAACTTGATGCGCTACTGACACGTCGTCGCGATGGTGAACCCATTGCTCATTTAACCGGGGTGCGAGAATTCTGGTCGTTGCCGTTATTTGTTTCGCCAGCGACCTTAATTCCGCGCCCGGATACGGAGTGTCTGGTGGAGCAGGCACTGGCGCGGTTGCCTGAACAACCTTGCCGTATTCTCGATCTCGGGACGGGTACCGGGGCGATTGCGCTTGCGCTGGCTAGCGAGCGCCCGGACTGCGAAATTATCGCTGTAGATCGTATGCCTGATGCTGTCTCCCTGGCACAACGTAATGCCCAGCATCTGGCGATCAAAAATATCCACATTCTGCAAAGCGACTGGTTTAGCGCGCTAGCCGGGCAGCAGTTTGCGATGATTGTCAGCAATCCGCCGTATATTGACGAGCAGGACCCACATCTTCAACAAGGCGATGTCCGCTTTGAGCCGCTCACTGCGCTGGTTGCGGCAGACAGTGGAATGGCAGACATCGTGCATATCATCGAACAGTCGCGTAACGCGCTGGTATCCGGCGGCTTTCTGCTTCTGGAACATGGCTGGCAGCAGGGCGAAGCGGTGCGACAAGCATTTATCCTCGCGGGGTATCATGACGTCGAAACCTGCCGTGACTATGGTGATAACGAGCGCGTAACACTCGGCCGCTATTATCAATGACAAGTTTTTCTACACTGCTTAGTGTTCATCTTATTAGTATCGCGCTTTCTGTTGGGCTATTAACCTTACGTTTCTGGCTACGTTATCAGAAGCATCCACAGGCATTTGCTCGCTGGACGCGCATTGTGCCGCCGGTTGTCGATACGGTGTTATTGTTAAGCGGCATTGCGTTGATGGCTAAAGCGCACATCCTGCCATTTTCCGGGCAGGCACAGTGGCTGACTGAAAAGCTGTTTGGAGTTATCATTTATATCGTTTTGGGTTTTATTGCACTCGATTATCGTCGTATGCACAGTCAGCAGGCGCGCATTATTGCCTTCCCGCTGGCGTTGGTGGTGCTGTACATCATCATTAAACTCGCCACCACAAAAGTACCGTTACTGGGGTAAGTCATGAGATCGTTAGCTGATTTCGAATTTAATAAAGCGCCATTGTGCGAAGGCATGATCCTGGCTTGCGAAGCAATCCGCCGCGATTTTCCCTCGCAAGATGTTTACGACGAACTGGAGCGTCTCGTTAGTCTGGCGAAGGAAGAAATCAGCCAGCTTCTGCCTTTAGAAGAGCAGCTGGAAAAACTGATCGCGCTGTTTTACGGCGACTGGGGATTTAAAGCCTCACGCGGCGTTTATCGTCTTTCCGATGCATTATGGCTGGACCAGGTGTTAAAGAATCGACAGGGCAGTGCGGTATCATTAGGTGCGGTTTTATTATGGGTCGCGAATCGTCTCGATTTGCCGCTGCTGCCGGTGATTTTCCCTACGCAGCTGATATTGCGCATTGAATGTCCGGATGGCGAAATTTGGCTGATTAATCCTTTTAACGGTGAATCGTTAAGCGAACATATGCTGGACGTATGGTTAAAGGGAAATATCAGCCCGTCGGCTGAACTGTTTTATGAAGACCTTGATGAAGCTGATAACATTGAGGTAATCCGCAAATTGCTGGATACACTCAAAGCCTCGTTGATGGAAGAAAATCAGATGGAGCTGGCGTTACGCACCAGCGAAGCTTTATTACAATTCAACCCTGAAGATCCCTATGAAATTCGTGATCGCGGGTTGATTTATGCGCAACTGGATTGCGAACACGTTGCGTTGAACGATTTAAGTTATTTCGTTGAACAGTGTCCGGAAGACCCGATCAGCGAAATGATCCGTGCGCAAATAAATAACATCGCGCATAAACATATTGTGCTGCATTAATTAATCGACATTTTACTCAAGATTAAGGCGATCCTATGAAACAAAAAGTGGTTAGCATTGGCGACATCAACGTAGCAAATGACCTGCCGTTCGTACTGTTTGGCGGTATGAACGTGCTGGAATCTCGCGATCTGGCGATGCGCATTTGCGAGCACTACGTAACTGTGACCCAGAAACTGGGAATCCCTTACGTGTTCAAAGCCTCTTTTGACAAAGCCAACCGCTCCTCCATCCACTCTTATCGTGGACCGGGCCTGGAAGAAGGGATGAAAATCTTCCAGGAGTTGAAGCAGACTTTTGGCGTGAAAATTATCACCGACGTTCACGAACCAAGTCAGGCACAGCCCGTTGCTGATGTCGTGGATGTGATTCAGTTGCCGGCGTTTCTTGCTCGCCAGACTGACCTGGTTGAAGCCATGGCGAAAACCGGTGCGGTAATTAACGTCAAGAAACCACAGTTTGTCAGCCCGGGACAGATGGGTAATATCGTTGATAAATTCAAAGAAGGCGGCAACGAAAAAGTGATTCTTTGCGATCGTGGTGCTAACTTCGGCTATGACAACCTGGTTGTCGATATGCTGGGCTTCAGCATTATGAAGAAAGTGTCTGGTAACTTGCCGGTGATTTTCGACGTGACCCACGCACTGCAATGCCGCGATCCGTTTGGCGCAGCTTCCGGTGGTCGTCGTGCTCAGGTGGCTGAGCTGGCACGAGCCGGTATGGCGGTAGGTCTGGCGGGGCTGTTTATTGAAGCGCATCCGGATCCGGAACATGCGAAATGTGATGGTCCATCCGCGCTGCCGCTGGCTAAACTGGAACCGTTCCTTAAGCAGATGAAAGCGATTGATGATCTGGTGAAAGGTTTCGAAGAACTGGATACCAGCAAGTAATCTTTTTTGCTTGAAAAATAAAGTCTTAGCGTTCTGCGTTAAGACTTTTTTCATGGGTGCCAGATACAAAAAAGGCCGCAGGCTGTTACCCC
>NZ_JBQZXC010000105.1:0-12414 GCF_053555815.1 Shigella sp. SIG6
GAGGATGGTGACAGGGATTTTTTGTTTTATGGAAGCGCGATTCCAGAACTGAGCAGACATTGCCGGATGCGACGCTTGCCGCGTCTTATCCGGCCTGGGGGTAACGTGCTGAACGTAGGCCGGATAAGGCGTTTACGCCGCATCCGGCAGGTAACTCCCAATCTTACCGACGACGTCCCAGCTTCACCGCTTTCAGCACCACAAATTTATTATTCGTCGCAATAGTGGTGCAGTTGCCGAAAATTTTCTTCAGTTTATGGAAGTAATCCAGATGGCGGTTGGCAACGATATACAGCTCGCCGTTGATTTTCAGGCAGCGGCGGGCGTGGTGGAACATCTCCCAGGCGACGTTATCGGTCAGCGCATGTTGTTGGTGAAACGGAGGGTTGCAGAGCACAGCATTAAAGCGGAAAGGCTCCACGCCGGAGAGCGCGTTGTTGATCATAAACTCGCTGCGATCCAACGCCTCTGGCATGTTGGTTTCAACGTTCAAACGGCTGGAAGCAACCGCCATCGGCGATTCATCGACAAACACCACTTTCGCCTGCGGGTTTTTATCAAGCAGCGTCAGACCAATAACGCCATTACCGCAACCGAGATCGACAATCTCCCCTTCGAGATTCTCTGGCAGATGTTGCATAAAGAAGCGCGCGCCGATATCAAGCCCGGTGCGGGAGAAGACATTCGCATGGTTATGGATAGTCCAGTCAGTACCTTCCAGCTTCCAGCTAACGGTCTGCGGCGCATCGGCCAGCGGCGGTTCATTGAACGTGCAATTAATCAGGCGCGCTTTTTTCCATGCCAGCGTGGTGGTGGTCGGGCCGAGCACTTTTTCGAACAGTTCCAGCGTGGAAGTGTGAATGTCACGGGCTTTGGCACCGGCAATAATACGTGTATCCGACGTGACCACTTTGCGCAGCGCACGCAGTTGCTGTTCCAGCAATGCCAGTGTTTTCGGCACTTTGATCAGCACCACACCCGGCTGTTGCGGGTAGTCGGCGGTGCTGTCGAGAAACTTCACGCTCGACTCATCAATCCCGTTTAGGCGTAAATTCTCGCGCGTCGCCAGTTCACTGATGTATGAGTCGCCAATGCTGTACGGCTTATGTTCCGCCAGCGCGCAGCTTAACGCACCAAAGGCATCATTCAGGATCAACACCGGGCCGGGGATTTCTGTGTCGTCCAACTGTTGCAGCAAATATTCATCTGCCGCTTCCCACGCCTGTAGCGGGTTAACGTCATCCGTCGCCGGAAAACGTTGTAGTGTCAGTGAACGGAAACCGTTGTCTAAGTGGCTCATCGGCCCTCCTGAATGATAAAATTTCGACGTTGCCCCTGAAAAGGGTGCGTGAGTATACCCTTTTTCTCTTTTTCGTGGGCGGTTATGAGCAATCTTACTTATCTTCAGGGTTATCCCGAGCAGCTGCTTTCGCAGGTGCGAACACTGATTAACGAACAGCGTCTGGGCGATGTGCTGGCAAAACGCTATCCGGGAACACACGACTACGCCACCGATAAAGCTCTCTGGCAATATACTCAGGATCTGAAAAATCAGTTTCTGCGTAATGCCCCGCCGATCAATAAAGTGATGTATGACAATAAGATCCATGTGCTAAAAAACGCGCTCGGGTTACATACCGCTGTTTCTCGTGTGCAGGGCGGCAAGCTGAAAGCAAAAGCAGAGATCCGCGTCGCTACCGTGTTTCGCAACGCGCCGGAACCGTTTTTGCGCATGATCGTGGTGCACGAGCTGGCGCACCTGAAGGAGAAAGAGCATAACAAAGCGTTCTATCAATTGTGCTGCCATATGGAGCCGCAGTACCACCAGCTTGAGTTCGACACCCGGCTGTGGCTAACGCAGTTGTCGCTTGGGCAGGACAAAATCTGAAAATGATGTCAGGCGTTATCTTTTCTTTCTTTAGCGCCTAAAATCGACCTCCCCCCTTTCGTTAAGGATAACGACCATGCTGCGCGCATTTGCCCGCCTTCTTCTCCGTATTTGTTTTTCTCGCCGGACTCTAAAGATTGCCTGCTTACTGTTACTTGTGGCAGGAGCGACCATTTTTATCGCCGATCGCGTTATGGTCAACGCCAGCAAGCAGCTGACCTGGGGCGATGTCAACGCCGTCCCGGCGCGTAACGTGGGTTTATTGCTGGGGGCGAGGCCGGGTAATCGCTACTTTACCCGACGTATTGATACCGCAGCAGCGTTGTACCACGCCGGAAAAGTGAAATGGCTACTGGTGAGTGGCGATAACGGACGTAAAAATTACGATGAAGCATCAGGTATGCAGCAGGCTTTGATCGCTAAAGGCGTACCGGCGAAAGTGATCTTTTGCGACTATGCCGGATTCTCAACGCTGGATTCGGTAGTGCGTGCCAAAAAGGTGTTTGGGGAAAACCATATCACCATTATCTCGCAAGAATTTCATAACCAACGCGCCATCTGGCTGGCAAAACAGTACGGCATCGACGCTATCGGGTTTAACGCGCCAGACCTCAATATGAAGCACGGTTTTTATACTCAACTGCGGGAGAAACTCGCTCGTGTCAGCGCGGTGATTGACGCAAAAATCCTCCATCGCCAGCCGAAATATCTCGGGCCATCGGTCATGATTGGGCCGTTTAGTGAGCATGGCTGTCCGGCGAAAGAATAATGCGTATCTGCGCACGTCGAAGATGAAAAAGGCGTGCTACATTGACGACAGAATCCCTTTATGGAGTATCCACGCGTTATGATACGTTTCGCTGTGATTGGTACGAACTGGATCACTCGCCAGTTCGTCGAGGCCGCCCATGAGAGCGGTAAATACAAGTTAACCGCCGTATATTCCCGCAGCCTTGAGCAGGCTCAGCACTTCGCCAATGATTTTTCTGTCGAGCATCTGTTTACGTCGCTGGAAGCGATGGCGGAAAGCGATGCCATTGACGCGGTGTATATTGCCAGCCCGAATTCCCTGCACTTTTCCCAGACACAACTTTTCCTTAGCCATAAAATTCATGTGATTTGCGAAAAACCGCTGGCGTCGAATCTGGCGGAAGTGGATGCCGCCATTGCCTGTGCGCGCGAAAATCAGGTGGTGCTGTTTGAGGCATTTAAAACCGCCTGCCTGCCGAACTTTCATTTGTTGCGCCAGGCGCTGCCGAAAGCAGGCAAACTGCGTAAAGTCTTTTTCAACTATTGCCAGTATTCCTCGCGGTATCAACGTTACCTGGACGGTGAGAATCCCAACACCTTTAATCCGGCATTCTCTAACGGTTCAATTATGGATATCGGCTTTTACTGCCTGGCGTCGGCGGTGGCGTTATTTGGTGAGCCGAAAAGCGTGCAGGCAACGGCGAGTTTGCTGGCAAGCGGCGTTGACGCCCACGGCGTGGTGGTGATGGATTACGGTGATTTCAGCGTCACCTTGCAGCACTCAAAGGTCAGTGATTCTGTCCTGGGAAGCGAGATTCAGGGCGAAGCGGGATCGCTGGTAATTGAAAAACTGTCTGAATGCCAGAAAGTCTGCTTTGTGCCGCGTGGCAGCCAGATGCAGGATCTCACCCAGCCGCAGCATATTAATACCATGCTCTACGAAGCAGAGCTGTTCGCTACCCTGGTGGATGAGCATCTGGTGGATCATCCAGGGCTGGCGGTCAGTTGCATCACAGCCAAACTGCTGACCGAGATCCGCCGCCAGACTGGGGTGATTTTTCCGGCAGATAGCGTAAAACTATACTTGCCAAAGTAAAACAGTGTAAAAGATATGTAACAGACCATTGACTGACTGAATGGTCTGTCATACTTTGTTACCTGCAAAGGGGAGTAACTTCATTGCCGGTCGATCGTCATTACGATGTGTGAAAAACCACATCCGGTCACCGGGCAACCTGAAAGGAATACGCAGACGTATTCCTTTTTTGTTGTAAGTGAGACCTTGCCGGAAGGCGAGGTCTATGCATAAAAAGCAGCGGCTGACGTCTTCCGACGTTGGCCGTTTTTTTATGTGTAAGGAACTTCTATGAATACTGTCGGCACGCCGTTGCTATGGGGCGGATTCGCTGTTGTTGTCGCCATTATGCTGGCTATCGACCTGTTGTTGCAGGGGCGTCGTGGGGCACATGCCATGACCATGAAACAGGCTGCGGCCTGGTCGCTGGTCTGGGTGACGCTGTCGTTACTGTTTAACGCCGCTTTCTGGTGGTATCTGGTGCAAACCGAAGGTCGCGCCGTTGCCGATCCACAGGCCCTGGCCTTTCTCACGGGTTATCTGATTGAGAAATCGCTGGCGGTCGATAACGTCTTTGTCTGGCTGATGTTGTTCAGCTATTTCTCCGTTCCGGCGGCATTACAACGTCGCGTGCTGGTGTATGGCGTGCTCGGGGCGATTGTTCTGCGTACCATCATGATCTTCACAGGCAGCTGGCTGATTTCGCAGTTCGACTGGATCCTGTATATCTTCGGTGCCTTCCTGCTGTTTACCGGCGTGAAGATGGCGCTCGCCCATGAAGATGAATCAGGCATTGGCGACAAGCCGCTGGTGCGCTGGCTACGCGGTCATTTGCGCATGACCGACACCATCGACAACGAGCATTTCTTTGTGCGTAAGAATGGATTGCTGTACGCCACACCGCTGATGCTGGTACTGATTCTGGTGGAATTGAGCGACGTGATTTTTGCCGTGGATAGCATTCCGGCTATCTTCGCCGTGACCACTGACCCGTTCATTGTGCTGACCTCAAACCTGTTTGCAATCCTCGGCCTGCGTGCGATGTATTTCCTGCTGGCGGGCGTAGCAGAGCGTTTCTCGATGCTCAAATATGGCCTGGCGGTGATTCTGGTGTTTATCGGTATCAAGATGCTGATTGTCGACTTCTACCATATTCCAATCGCCGTCTCGCTGGGCGTGGTGTTTGGCATTCTGGTGATGACGTTTATTATCAACGCCTGGGTGAATTATCGGCATGATAAGCAGCGGGGAGAATGATTCGCTGTATATTAAGCCATTCCTAGAGATAACTCATTCCAGACAAAGGTGAGCTATTAATTATGTAATCGGCTTATAGCTCTTTACAAAAAGACCGCACGGGTGTTGGTGGCGTCAAAATCGCCGAAGCGTTCCCTGGAGGCCGGGGCGAGGGCGCATCTTACAGGGACGTTACCTTGCGCCCGACCCGGTAGCCGCAAGGGATAGGCTGAGGGAACCGCGCAGCGGCGATTGGCCGCCCCCTGCGCGCTCCCTGCGCCAGTGACTTTATATGGCATAACACGTTAAAGGAGCGCAACCGTTCTCATATTCCAAATAGTTTTGCCCATATGTTATCTAATCAGCCTTAGTAGCCAGTCCTTCCCTCTGTTTATGTTAAATAAATGCAACCATTAAGTTGCAAAACATGACCTCTCTTTAAAATCCAGCATTTTTCGCTTCCCGAAGCTGTAACTTTCCTTATACTCGACCTTGCAAACACTTTGTTACATCCTGAAAGATGCGTCGACAGAACGCACCAGGGATGTGCGACAACACAATGAAAGGATCGAAAAATGACTACGCAACGTTCACCGGGGCTATTCCGGCGTCTGGCTCATGGCAGCCTGGTAAAACAAATCCTGGTCGGCCTTGTTCTGGGGATTCTTCTGGCATGGATCTCAAAACCCGCGGCGGAAGCTGTTGGTCTGTTAGGTACTTTGTTCGTCGGCGCACTGAAAGCTGTTGCCCCCATCCTGGTGTTGATGCTGGTAATGGCATCTATTGCTAACCACCAGCACGGGCAGAAAACCAATATCCGTCCTATTTTGTTCCTCTATCTGCTGGGCACCTTCTCTGCAGCTCTGGCCGCAGTAGTCTTCAGCTTTGCCTTCCCTTCTACCCTGCACTTGTCCAGTAGCGTGGGTGATATTTCGCCGCCGTCAGGCATTGTCGAAGTGATGCGCGGACTGGTAATGAGCATGGTTT
The DNA here is from genome assembly GCF_053555815.1 of Shigella sp. SIG6. Classification (NCBI taxonomy): domain Bacteria; kingdom Pseudomonadati; phylum Pseudomonadota; class Gammaproteobacteria; order Enterobacterales; family Enterobacteriaceae; genus Shigella; species Shigella sp. SIG6. The sequence continues at coordinate 5,937 of NZ_JBQZXC010000105.1, forward strand.
CCAACCCCATCGACGCCCTGCTGAAAGGTAACTACATCGGGATTCTGGTGTGGGCGATCGGCCTCGGCTTCGCACTGCGTCACGGTAACGAGACCACCAAAAACCTGGTCAATGATATGTCGAATGCCGTTACCTTTATGGTGAAACTGGTCATTCGCTTCGCACCGATCGGTATTTTTGGGCTGGTTTCTTCTACCCTGGCAACCACCGGTTTCTCCACACTGTGGGGCTACGCGCAACTGCTGGTCGTGCTGGTTGGCTGTATGTTACTGGTGGCGCTGGTGGTTAACCCATTGCTGGTGTGGTGGAAAATTCGTCGTAACCCGTTCCCGCTGGTGCTGCTGTGCCTGCGCGAAAGCGGTGTGTATGCCTTCTTCACCCGCAGCTCTGCAGCGAACATTCCGGTGAATATGGCGCTGTGTGAAAAGCTGAATCTGGATCGCGATACCTATTCAGTTTCTATTCCGCTGGGAGCCACCATCAATATGGCGGGCGCAGCAATCACCATTACCGTGTTGACGCTGGCTGCGGTTAATACGCTGGGTATTCCGGTCGATCTGCCCACAGCGCTGCTGTTGAGCGTAGTGGCTTCTCTGTGTGCCTGTGGCGCATCCGGCGTGGCGGGGGGTTCTTTGCTGCTGATCCCACTGGCCTGTAATATGTTCGGTATTTCGAACGATATCGCCATGCAGGTGGTTGCCGTCGGCTTTATTATCGGCGTATTGCAGGACTCTTGCGAAACCGCGCTGAACTCTTCAACTGACGTGCTGTTCACTGCGGCAGCTTGCCAGGCGGAAGACGATCGTCTGGCAAATAGCGCCCTGCGTAATTAATTGTTTAACCCCTTTCGTCTATGGCGGGAGGGGTTTTCTCTACTTTAAACGGATCAATTCCCCTTTTCTGCATCCGCCAGAAACGAATGATATTCAGGCCATTCATAAGCAGAAAACTACCCTCAATCATCGTGCCGCCTATCGACCCCGCCCAGAAGTTGTGAATCACCCAGCAACACGTTGAAAACCACATCACGCAGCGCATGGTGAGCCCTTTACAGCGGAACAGCGCCCAGGTACTGACAATCGTACCGATAACCGGCAATAGTTCGACAGGATGATGGAACTTCGCGAGGCCAATTCCGCCAGTCAGCACAATAAAAATCGCCATTACCCATAAGCTGCGCGTGCGTAAGGTAATCAATGTACGAATGGCATTAAGGATGGCACTGGCACCAGCGGGATAGGTGCCCAGAAGAAAAAAATGTACGCCAATAACGGCGCTATAGACCGAAAGCTGCTTTTTGAAGCGACGTTCGTCACGATTGAAAAATGTTGTGATACCAATCAGAAAGGCGATGACACCCACGCCCTGGGCCAGCCAATACGCGGTCATGATAAATCCTTAGCAGGTATGGAAAAGCAAACGGCGCTTCACATTATGAAACGCCGTTTTTTATTAACAACTCATTTCGACTTTATAGCGTTACGCCGCTTTTGAAGATCGCCAGTTCGCGGAAGTCGTTACGCTCGTTGCAGGTTTGCTTACCGTTGGCAAACTCAACGATGGTGTCGATAAATTCTTCCAGCAACTGCGGCATCGCTTTACCGTGGATCAGCTGACCCGCGTCAAAGTCGATCCAGTGTTTTTTCTTCGCCGCCAGTTCACTGTTGGTGGCGATTTTCACCGTCGGTACAAATCCACCGTATGGCGTGCCGCGACCAGTACTGAACAGCACCATATGGCAGCCCGCACCCGCCAGGGCGCTGGTCGCTACGGCATCGTTACCCGGCGCACTTAACAAGTTCAGCCCTGGCGTTTTCAGACGCTCGCCGTAACGCAGCACGTCAACCACGACACTGGAACCCGCTTTCTGGGTACAGCCAAGTGATTTGTCTTCCAGCGTGGTGATACCGCCCGCTTTGTTCCCCGGTGATGGGTTTTCGTAGATCGGCTGATCATGGGCAATAAAGTACTGTTTGAAGTCGTTGACCATGGTGACCAGTTTTTCAAACGTTGCTTCGTCGCGGCAATGGTCCATCAGCAACTGCTCTGCGCCAAACATCTCCGGCACTTCGGTCAGTACGGTAGTACCGCCGTTAGCAATCACGTAGTCAGAGAAACGCCCCAGCATCGGGTTAGCAGTAATACCAGAAAGACCGTCAGAACCACCGCACTCCAGACCAAACTTCAGTTCGCTGAGTTTGCCTGGCTCGCGTTTATCGTTGCGCATCACGTTATACAGCTGATGCAAATGCTCGATCCCGGCTTCGATCTCATCATCCTGCTGTTGGCAGATCATGAAATGAACGCGTTCAGGATCGATATCGCCCAACGTTTCACGGAATGCGGCAACCTGGTTGTTTTCACAGCCCAGACCAATCACCAGCACTGCGCCCGCGTTCGGGTGGCGCACCATGTTTTGCAGCATGGTGCGGGTGTTGATGTGATCGTCGCCCAGTTGTGAGCAGCCGTAGGTGTGGCTGAAGAGGAACACGCCGTCGGTACCTTCGGCGTTGTTGGTCTCTTTCAGGAAACGGTTCTGGATTTGCCGCGCGATGCCGTTGACACAGCCCACGGTTGGCAGGATCCACAGCTCGTTACGCACCCCGACATCGCCGTTAGCGCGACGATAGATCTGCACTTCACGATCTGCCGCTTGCGCAGGCAGATCCTGAAAATCAGGTTGATAGCGATACCGATCCAGATCGCTCAGATTCGTGCGCGTATTGTGGGCGTGGACGTGTTCCCCCGCCGCAATATCCGCCAATGCATAACCAATCGGCAGGCCATATTTGATGACGTTGGCCCCTTTTGCGATATCCGTTAACGCAAATTTATGTCCACGAGCAACATCCTGGCGCAGCGTAACAGTCTGGTTATCGACACTGACTTCTGTGCCTTCAGCCAAATCTGCTAAAGCGACCGCGACGTTATCCAGCGCATGGATCTTGATGTATTGCATATCAACCCCAGACCTTAGTTCAGTTCAATGGCGAAGTAGTCACGCGCATTGTTAAAGCAAATATTTTTCACCATCTCGCCCAGCAGGTTGATGTCCGCCGGTGCTTCGCCCGCTTCCACCCAGCGACCGATCATCTGGCACAGAATGCGGCGGAAGTATTCGTGACGGGTGTATGACAGGAAGCTACGGCTGTCAGTCAGCATACCGACAAAGCGGCTCAGCAGACCGAGCTGCGCCAGTTGGGTCATCTGACGTTCCATACCGTCTTTCTGATCGTTAAACCACCAGCCGGAACCGAACTGCATTTTGCCCGGCATACCTTCGCCCTGGAAGTTACCGATCATGGTGCCCAGCACTTCGTTATCGCGCGGGTTCAGGCAGTAGAGAATGGTTTTCGGCAGCAGGTTTTCTTCGTTCTGCTTGCTCAGCAGCTTAGACAACTCTTCCGCCATCGGACGGTCGTTGATGGAGTCAAAGCCTACATCCGGCCCCAGCAGTTTGAACTGACGCAGGTTGTTATTACGCAGCGCGCCAATGTGGTACTGCTGTACCCAGCCGCGACGTGCATATTCGGCACCAAGGAACACCAGTACCGCAGTTTTGAACTGTGCCACTTCGTGCTCGCTCAGGGTTTCGCCAGCCAGACGGCGCGCCAGAATGCTGTCCAGTTCCGCTTCGTTCGCTTCAGCAAACATCACCACGTCCAGCGCATGGTCAGACACTTTACAGCCGTGAGCGGCGAAGTGATCCAGACGTTTGGTCAAGGCAGTTTGCAGGTCAGCAAAGCGGCGAATGTCGGTATCGGAAACTTCGCCCAGCTTCGCCATGTAGTCGTTAAAGGTCGCCTGTTCGATATTGAAGGCTTTGTCCGGACGCCAGCTCGGCAGCACTTTGATGGTGAAAGAGCCGTCTTTGGCGATCTCTGCGTGATGCTCCAGAGAATCGATCGGGTCATCGGTGGTGCCGACCATTTTCACGTTCATCTGCTGCATGATGCCGCGCGCGGAGAAGTTATCCTGCGCCAGCAGTTCGTTACATTCGTTCCAGATTTCATCGGCAGTTGACGGAGAAAGCAATTTGCCAGTGATACCGAACGGACGACGCAGTTCGAGGTGCGTCCAGTGGTATAACGGGTTGCCGATAGTGTGCGGAACAGTCGCCGCCCAGGCGTCAAATTTTTCACGGTCAGACGCATCACCAGTACACAGACGCTCAGCCACACCGTTGGTACGCATAGCGCGCCATTTGTAGTGATCGCCCTTCAACCAGATGTCATACAGGTTTTTAAAACGATAGTCTTCCGCAATCTGCTGCGGCGGCAAATGGCAATGGTAATCGAAAATCGGCTGGTCTTTTGCGTAGTCGTGATACAGACGGCGGGCAAATTCGGTATCTAACAGGAAATCTTCAGTCATAAACGGAGTCATTTTCGTCTTCCTCTCAACGAGTGAGCTAGCTTGCTTATGGTGCGATGCTGACAAAGTTATCACACCAATTTCCAGAGTCCGAAGATATTTTCGTGAGTTAGATCAATAAACGTAGTTAAAAAAATTACTCTCAAAGTGGTAAATCTCGCTGCAGGCCGCGCCAGTACTGGCCTCGCTGTCGTCAGGTAATGTCCCTACAAATATTCGCACATTTGTGATGGCTCTCACCTTTTAAGGTTGTATGACAAGTTATCTTTCTGCCATCGCAAATCATAAGTCGACGGAATGCAAATTGCCGATTCATTCATTTGTTAGATGAATCGGGTTAACCGGTACGGAAGCCGAATTAGCACGAAACTTTCATGGCAACGTTCGGGGCGTGCCGGTTTTTTTTTCGGTTACCCGGTCGTAACTAACATCTTCAGCCTCTGGCGGGATGATGGCCGCGCTTCCTGCGGATATAACAAAACGATGAGGTTTTACATGCGTAAAATTAAAGGGTTACGTTGGTATATGATCGCACTGGTGACGCTCGGCACCGTGCTTGGTTACCTGACGCGTAACACTGTGGCGGCAGCTGCGCCAACTCTGATGGAAGAGTTAAACATCTCCACCCAACAGTATTCCTATATCATCGCAGCCTATTCTGCTGCTTATACGGTCATGCAACCGGTAGCAGGTTATGTACTGGATGTGCTGGGTACGAAAATCGGTTATGCAATGTTTGCTGTGCTGTGGGCCGTGTTCTGTGGTGCAACCGCGCTGGCAGGTAGCTGGGGTGGCCTGGCTGTTGCTCGTGGTGCGGTCGGTGCCGCGGAAGCAGCGATGATCCCGGCGGGTCTGAAAGCCAGCTCCGAATGGTTCCCGGCGAAAGAGCGTTCCATCGCAGTAGGCTACTTTAACGTAGGTTCTTCGATTGGTGCGATGATTGCGCCGCCGCTGGTGGTATGGGCAATCGTGATGCACAGCTGGCAGATGGCATTTATCATCTCCGGTGCATTGAGCTTTATCTGGGCGATGGCATGGCTGATTTTCTATAAACATCCGCGCGACCAGAAGCATCTGACCGATGAAGAACGCGACTATATTATTAATGGTCAGGAAGCCCAGCACCAGGTGAGCACGGCGAAGAAAATGTCCGTTGGTCAGATCCTGCGTAACCGTCAGTTCTGGGGTATCGCACTGCCGCGTTTCCTAGCAGAACCGGCCTGGGGTACTTTTAACGCGTGGATCCCGCTGTTCATGTTTAAAGTTTACGGCTTTAACCTGAAAGAGATCGCGATGTTCGCCTGGATGCCGATGCTGTTTGCTGACCTCGGTTGTATCCTCGGTGGTTACCTGCCGCCGCTGTTCCAGCGTTGGTTTGGTGTGAACCTGATCGTTTCCCGTAAGATGGTCGTAACGCTGGGTGCTGTGCTGATGATTGGCCCGGGTATGATCGGTCTGTTCACCAACCCGTATGTCGCAATTATGCTGCTGTGTATCGGTGGTTTTGCCCACCAGGCACTGTCTGGCGCGCTGATTACGCTATCTTCTGACGTGTTCGGTCGTAACGAAGTGGCGACGGCGAACGGTTTAACCGGGATGTCCGCATGGCTGGCAAGTACGCTGTTTGCGCTGGTTGTCGGTGCACTGGCTGACACCATCGGCTTCAGCCCGCTGTTCGCAGTTCTGGCAGTATTTGACCTGCTGGGTGCGCTGGTTATCTGGACCGTATTGCAGAACAAACCGGCGATTGAGGTGGCGCAGGAAACACATAACGATCCCGCACCGCAACATTAACGTTTAACGTAAGTTATAACGACGAAGCCGCCTTATCAGGCGGCTTCGTCGTTTATATAGAAAAAAGCGTTTGTCCGGTTTGCAGGGTTAATTGATGGTTGGCAAGGAAGGCGTAAAGATTACTGACAATTTGCCCATGTAGTACCCGGCCTGTTTATCCATCACGCTGAATTTATCGACTGCCAGAGTCAAGGGTGTCGGCACACACATCACGGCATAGCGAATACCGGGCAGTACCACCGGACGCACACGTTTCAGGTTAATGCTGTTCCAGACCATATTTTCATTATTGCGCACATCAATTTGCCCA
>NZ_JBQZXC010000106.1:0-12347 GCF_053555815.1 Shigella sp. SIG6
ATTCCTTAAATGTTTCCAGCAAATTAATAGATTAAGCGAATAAATTATCCTTAGCATTCACTTTCATATCAGCATACTCCTGCTGCACAACAACTCCACTGCATGTGTCAGAAGGTTAGCATCAAATGATAACCTGGTGAAATAGCCTGGAGACATTTAAAATATCTACATTAAGTTGTTAGAAATACTTAATGAAAAACAGAAATCTCATTCATTTAATTTATAATTAAATGATATCTCTTCCCGCAGAATGCGGGAATCACACAATCAATATTTATTCAATAAAATCTGATGATTTTAACTTGTTAACACTAAAAAACGCGCCCAGCTATCTATTATCCTGCCCCGTAAAGGCTAAACAATAAATTCATTATAGTGATAATATTCATGTGATAGTTTGTTTGCGGCGAGAGATAATTCGCTTTTTATCACCGAGCTTGTCCCAATAACCAGGATTAATCAGCGCAATTTTGATCTTAACCTACCGCAAAACAACCGTGCTTCATGATACAAATGGATTCTCATTATCTGAACAATACGCAGCACGTCTATGACAAAGGGCGAGTTATGCAAACTGAGCAACAGCGAGCCGTAACGCGGCTTTGTATCCAGTGTGGATTATTTCTTTTGCAACATGGTGCGGAAAGCGCGTTGGTTGATGAGCTTTCCTCACGACTGGGTCGGGCGCTGGGAATGGACAGCGTCGAAAGTTCTATCTCTTCGAACGCCATAGTGCTGACAACTATTAAAGATGGGCAATGCCTGACATCGACACGTAAAAATCACGATCGCGGCATTAATATGCATGTGGTGACTGAAGTCCAGCACATTGTGATTCTTGCGGAGCATCATCTGCTGGATTACAAAGGCGTAGAGAAACGATTTAGCCAAATTCAACCATTACGTTACCCAAGATGGCTGGTAGCCTTAATGGTTGGCCTTTCTTGCGCCTGTTTCTGTAAACTCAATAACGGTGGCTGGGATGGTGCCGTCATCACCTTCTTTGCCAGTACGACCGCGATGTATATCCGCCAGCTGCTGGCACAACGTCATCTTCATCCACAGATCAACTTTTGCCTTACCGCTTTCGCCGCCACCACCATTTCCGGATTGCTTTTGCAACTCCCCACTTTCAGCAATACCACCACCATTGCGATGGCCGCCAGCGTTCTGCTGCTAGTGCCGGGCTTTCCGTTGATTAACGCCGTCGCCGATATGTTTAAAGGCCACATCAATACCGGACTGGCACGCTGGGCGATCGCCAGTCTGCTGACACTGGCTACCTGCGTCGGCGTAGTGATGGCACTGACGATTTGGGGGCTACGCGGATGGGTGTGATCGAATTTCTGTTAGCGTTGGCGCAGGATATGATCCTCGCCGCCATTCCTGCGGTCGGCTTTGCGATGGTGTTCAACGTTCCCGTGCGGGCGTTACGCTGGTGTGCGCTGCTTGGCTCGATAGGTCATGGTTCCCGAATGATCTTGATGACCAGCGGGTTGAATATTGAGTGGTCAACCTTTATGGCTTCTATGCTGGTCGGTACCATTGGTATTCAATGGTCGCGCTGGTATCTGGCGCATCCGAAAGTGTTTACCGTGGCGGCCGTTATCCCTATGTTCCCGGGCATATCGGCTTATACCGCAATGATTTCGGCGGTAAAAATCAGCCAGTTAGGTTACAGCGAACCGTTGATGATTACCCTGTTAACCAACTTTCTTACAGCTTCATCGATTGTTGGTGCGTTATCCATCGGTCTTTCCATTCCTGGATTATGGTTGTACCGCAAGCGCCCTCGCGTATAAAATTGCCTCGCTTAAGCACACGGATGAGAGACAGCCTCCTCTCCTCCGTGTGTTACTATAAAAGTTATCTCCCTTCTCGTTCATCGTTCCATATTTGAGAAACAGTATGTCTTCCAGAGTTTTGACCCCGGACGTCGTTGGTATTGACGCCCTGGTACACGATCACCAAACCGTTCTGGCAAAAGCTGAAGGCGGTGTGGTTGCCGTATTTGCTAACAATGCCCCTGCGTTTTATGCCGTCACGCCTGCACGCCTGGCTGAACTGCTGGCGCTGGAAGAAAAGCTAGCGCGTCCGGGAAGCGATGTCGCTCTGGACGATCAACTCTATCAGGAACCGCAAGCCGCTCCCGTTGCTGTACCCATGGGGAAATTCGCCATGTATCCGGACTGGCAACCCGATGCCGATTTTATCCGCCTGGCGGCGCTATGGGGCGTGGCGCTAAGAGAGCCGGTGACCACCGAAGAACTGGCCTCATTCATTGCCTACTGGCAGGCGGAAGGTAAAGTCTTTCACCATGTGCAGTGGCAACAAAAACTGGCGCGCAGCCTGCAAATCGGTCGTGCCAGCAACGGCGGACTGCCGAAACGAGATGTGAATACGGTCAGTGAACCTGACAGCCAAATTCCACCAGGATTCAGAGGGTAACGATGAAAAACGTTGGCGACCTGATGCAACGCCTGCAAAAAATGATGCCTGCCCATATCAAACCTGCATTCAAAACGGGTGAAGAGCTACTGGCCTGGCAGAAAGAACAAGGGGCGATCCGCTCCGCCGCTCTCGAACGTGAAAATCGGGCGATGAAAATGCAGCGCACCTTTAACCGCTCAGGTATTCGTCCACTGCATCAGAACTGCTCCTTTGAGAACTATCGCGTTGAGTGTGAAGGGCAGATGAATGCGTTAAGCAAAGCGCGCCAGTATGTCGAAGAGTTTGACGGCAACATCGCCAGCTTCATCTTTTCTGGTAAGCCAGGAACCGGCAAAAACCATCTGGCGGCGGCAATCTGCAACGAGCTGCTGCTACGCGGTAAATCCGTATTGATCATCACCGTGGCCGATATTATGTCGGCGATGAAAGATACCTTCAGGAATAGCGGTACCAGCGAAGAACAACTGCTTAACGATCTGAGCAACGTTGATCTGCTGGTGATCGATGAGATCGGCGTGCAGACCGAATCGAAATACGAAAAAGTGATCATCAACCAGATCGTCGATCGCCGCTCTTCTTCCAAACGCCCAACCGGAATGCTGACCAACAGTAATATGGAAGAGATGACCAAGTTGCTGGGCGAACGCGTGATGGACCGTATGCGCCTGGGTAACAGTTTATGGGTGATCTTCAACTGGGATAGCTACCGTAGCCGGGTAACGGGTAAAGAGTATTAATCCCCGTTTCTGGCGGTATACTGCGACACAATTCCACCTTGAGTAATGATGATGAAAACTATTAAACATCTTCTGTGCTGTGCCATTGCCGCCAGCGCATTAATTTCCACCGGGGTGCATGCTGCGTCCTGGAAAGATGCGCTCTCCAGCGCCGCCAGCGAACTTGGCAACCAAAACAGCACGACACAGGAAGGCGGTTGGTCGCTCGCGTCATTAACTAACTTGCTTAGCAGCGGAAACCAGGCCTTAAGCGCAGATAACATGAACAATGCCGCAGGCATTCTGCAATACTGCGCGAAGCAAAAGCTGGCTTCGGTAACCGATGCCGAAAACATCAAGAACCAGGTGCTGGAAAAGCTGGGCCTGAACAGTGAAGAGCAAAAAGAAGACACCAACTATCTGGACGGTATTCAGGGTTTGCTGAAAACCAAAGATGGTCAGCAACTCAATCTGGATAACATCGGAACGACTCCGCTGGCAGAAAAGGTGAAAACCAAAGCCTGCGATCTGGTGTTAAAGCAGGGGCTGAACTTCATTTCCTGAACCGCGAAACGCCGCGTTTTAGCTGTTACCCGGCTGACGCGGCTCTCTCCTGCCCTTTTCCCTGCTCCTGGACGGTTTTCCCCCTGTTACACGGGAAGCGACCGCGATCAAAAAAGTCTGTTTATAAACTAATTCCTAACAACATCGCATTTTTTTGACACTAGAATTGCAGCAATATGGCGACGCCATTACATTGTGCTTCTCAAAAAGCTTAAACGTTGGCTAAACGGCCCGGTTTAGTGAGGATCGCCCGTTGTCAGAACTACTCTCTTTCGCCCTTTTTCTCGCCTCTGTGCTGATTTACGCATGGAAAGCGGGACGTAACACCTGGTGGTTTGCAGCCACGTTAACGGTGCTGGGGCTATTTGTCGTTTTAAATATCACCCTGTTTGCCAGCGACTATTTTACTGGCGATGGTATTAACGACGCGGTTCTCTATACCTTAACCAACAGCCTGACCGGTGCTGGCGTCAGCAAATACATCCTGCCGGGTATCGGCATTGTGCTGGGGCTGACGGCGGTGTTCGGTGCGCTGGGCTGGATCCTGCGCCGTCGTCGTCATCATCCGCACCATTTTGGTTACAGCCTGCTGGCGCTCTTACTGGCGCTGGGTTCGGTGGACGCCAGCCCGGCATTTCGTCAGATAACGGAACTGGTGAAATCCCAGTCACGCGATGGCGACCCGGACTTTGCGGCTTATTATAAAGAGCCGTCGAAAACTATCCCTGACCCGAAACTCAACCTGGTTTATATCTACGGCGAAAGTCTCGAGCGGACCTATTTTGATAACGAAGCTTTCCCGGATCTCACGCCTGAACTGGGCGCGTTGAAAAATGAAGGCCTGGATTTCAGCCACACGCAGCAGCTGCCAGGAACGGATTACACGATTGCGGGCATGGTGGCTTCTCAGTGCGGCATACCGCTGTTCGCCCCCTTTGAAGGCAACGCCTCCGCCTCTGTCTCCAGCTTCTTCCCGCAGAACATCTGTCTGGGCGATATCCTGAAAAACTCGGGTTATCAGAACTATTTCGTGCAGGGCGCAAATCTGCGTTTTGCCGGTAAAGATGTGTTCCTGAAATCGCACGGCTTCGACCACTTATACGGCTCAGAAGAGCTGAAAAGCGTGGTAGCCGACCCGCACTATCGCAACGACTGGGGATTCTACGACGATACCGTTCTCGATGAAGCGTGGAAAAAGTTTGAAGAGCTTTCCCGCTCAGGTCAGCGATTCTCACTGTTTACCCTGACAGTCGATACCCATCACCCGGATGGTTTTATCTCGCGCACCTGTAACCGCAAAAAATATGATTTTGACGGTAAGCCGAATCAGTCATTCAGCGCGGTAAGTTGCAGCCAGGAGAATATCGCGACGTTTATCAACAAAATCAAAGCGTCACCGTGGTTTAAAGATACTGTCATCGTCGTCTCTTCTGACCATTTAGCGATGAACAACACGGCGTGGAAATACCTCAATAAGCAGGATCGCAATAACCTGTTTTTTGTCATTCGTGGCGACAAGCCGCAGCAAAAGACGCTGGCAGTGAAGCGTAACACGATGGATAACGGCGCGACGGTGCTGGACATTCTCGGTGGCGATAACTATCTCGGACTTGGTCGTAGCAGTTTATCCGGGCAGTCGATGTCGGAAATCTTCCTCAATATCAAAGAGAAAACATTGGCGTGGAAGCCAGATATCATCCGCCTGTGGAAATTCCCTAAAGAGATGAAAGAGTTCACCATCGACCAGCAGAAAAACATGATTGCCTTCTCGGGTAGCCATTTCCGTTTGCCGCTGCTGTTGCGGGTTTCAGACAAACGCGTGGAACCGCTGCCGGAAAGCGAATACTCAGCACCGCTGCGTTTCCAGCTGGCCGATTTCGCTCCACGCGACAATTTCGTCTGGGTTGACAGTTGCTACAAGATGGCACAACTCTGGGCTCCGGAACTGGCACTTTCCACCGACTGGTGTGTCTCGCAGGGGCAGCTTGGCGGTCAGCAAATTGTTCAGCATGTTGACAAAACAACATGGAAGAGCAAGACGGCATTTAAAGATACGGTCATCGACATGGCGCGTTACAAAGGCAATGTCGATACGCTGAAGATTGTTGATAACGATATTCGCTACAAAGCCGACAGTTTCATCTTTAACGTCGCCGGTGCGCCAGAAGAGGTGAAACAGTTTAGCGGGATTTCCCGTCCGGAGTCGTGGGGCCGCTGGTCCAACGCGCAGCTGGGCGATGAAGTAAAAATCGAGTACAAGCATCCGCTGCCGAAGAAATTTGACCTGGTGATTACCGCCAAAGCATACGGCAATAACGCCAGCCGTCCTATTCCGGTACGCGTAGGCAATGAAGAACAAACTCTTGTGCTGGGCAATGAAGTGACCACCACCACACTGCATTTCGATAACCCAACCGATGCCGACACACTGGTAATTGTGCCGCCGGAACCTGTCTCAACCAACGAAGGGAATATCCTCGGACACTCGCCGCGTAAGCTCGGGATCGGCATGGTGGAAATTAAAGTGGTAGAACGTGAAGGGTAATTCCTGACTGATGTGTAGGTCGCATAGGGTGCGACCTACACGCCTTCTCCGGCTTACAACACATTATTAAGAAACAAAAAAAACAGCGCCCAACACTTCCCCGGACGCTGCATGGCAACTTTAATAATCTCGCCTTATCAGAAAGTAATTACACCCTTAATCAACTCACGATTGTTAATCACATCGCGCTCGTAGGTTTCTGCCAGCGTGGCGAACGGATAGCGATGGGTTAACATCATGTCGGCAGTGATTTTCCCTTCCGCCATCAGTCGACCGACTTTAGCGAAATCTTCCGGCGTGGCGTTGCGGCTGCCCATCATCGTCGTTTCTTTTTTATGGAATTCCGGATCGGAGAACTGCAACTCACCTTTAAACAGACCGACAAATACCACCGTGCCGCCGTGACGAATCAGATTCACGGTATTATTCATCGCATGTTGATTACCTGTCGCGTCGATCACTTTCTGCGCCAGCGAACCACCAAACTGCGCCCGCAGCTGCGCGTCAAAATCTTCGGCTGACGGGTCCAGCACGGGCAACTCCAGACGCGTTGCCACATGTTCACGGCGCGCCGGACTGGTATCCGCCACCACCACCTGTGCGCCATCGGCTTTAGCGATTGCCGCCGCGCCCAGACCGATTGGCCCCGCCCCGACCACCAGCACCTGCTCGCCGGGAGCAATGGCTGCGCGACGCACCGCATGAGCGCTAATAGCGAAAGGTTCAATCAATGCGGCCGCCTGCGGGTCAATACCGTCTGCGGGCAAAATGTTCGCCACCGGCACGCTCAAATACTCACTAAAACCGCCATCCTGATGCACGCCAATGACTGAAATTTTTTCACAGCAGTTGGTACGCCCGCTTTTACACGCCGGGCATTGCTGACAGGCAACATAAGGGATCACAGCAACTTGCTGACCATTTTTAAGATCAGCAATATTTTTACCCAGCCCAACAATCTCCCCACATATTTCATGGCCTAAAACCCGTGGATAACTAAAAAATGGTTGATTTCCACCCCAGGCATGAATATCGGTACCGCAAATCCCGACAGACTTAATTTTTATTAATGCTTCATTGTCACCCGGAATAGGTATCTCGCGTTGTTTCCAGACTAATTCTTTCGGCTGCTGGCAAATTAAAACATTCATCGTAGACATGATTCGGCTCTCCATTTTTTGTTGCCTTAGATATCAATGAAAATGAAAAATGGCAGCGGAACGGAAAATCTGTTTTGTGAAAACACACGCATAAAAATGTTTTAAATCGGGTTTTAATGGACTCACAAGGAGGAAAATATGAGTCGTTCACAAAATTTACGCCACAATGTGATTAACCAGGTCATTGATGATATGGCGCGGGGTCATATCCCTTCCCCACTTCCATCGCAAAGTGCGCTGGCGGAAATGTACAACATCAGCCGCACTACAGTGCGTCATATTCTCAGCCAATTACGCGAATGCGGCGTCTTAACGCAGGTTGGAAACGACTATGTTATTGCGCGTAAACCTGACCATGATGACGGTTTCGCCTGTACTACCGCTTCAATGAGTGAACAAAACAAAGTGTTTGAGCAGGCTTTTTTCACGATGATAAACCAGCGTCAGTTACGCCCTAGGGAAACTTTTTCTGAACTGCAACTGGCTCGGGCCGCGGGTGTCAGCCCGGTGGTTGTAAGAGAATATCTTTTAAAATTCGGCCGTTATAATCTTATTCAAAGCGAAAAGCGCGGCCAGTGGAGCATGAAGCAATTCGATCAATCCTACGCCGAGCAGCTGTTTGAGCTACGCGAAATGCTCGAAACACATTCACTTCAGCACTTTCTCAACCTGCCTGATCATGATCCCCGCTGGCTGCAGGCGAAAACCATGCTAGAACGTCATCGGCTACTGCGTGACAACATCGGCAATAGCTTTCGCATGTTCTCGCAACTTGACAGAGATTTTCACTCCTTACTGCTTTCAGCTGCCGACAATATCTTTTTTGATCAATCGCTTGAGATCATCTCAGTCATCTTTCATTTTCACTATCAATGGGACGAAAGCGATCTTAAACAGCGCAATATCATTGCCGTCGATGAACATATGACCATTCTCAGCGCTCTGATTTGCCGCAGTGACCTTGATGCCACCCTTGCGCTCCGTAACCATTTGAATTCAGCTAAACAATCAATGATTCGATCCATTAATGAGAACACGCGTTATGCTCATTAAGTACGGATTAAAAACAGCAAACTATTAGCGGGTGCACGGTTTTATCAAAAGATAAATACCGGGAAATTCCCGCTTACCTATGCTCACAATCAGTCGACTAAAAATGTTTTTGTGAGCGGTAGTAAAGTCCTAAAACTTTAACCTGCCGTTAATGTCAACCTTGCGTAATGCACAATTACGTAAACAATTAAAATTATAAATATAGGAGTCCGGCGTGGAAAAAGAAAATATCACCCTCGATCCGCGTTCTTCATTTACTCCATCTTCGTCGGCAGATATTCCCGTGCCACCAGATGGATTAGTTCAACGCAGTACCCGAATTAAACGCATTCAAACCACCGCCATGTTGTTATTATTTTTTGCGGCGGTAATCAATTATCTCGACCGCAGTTCGCTGTCGGTAGCAAATTTAACGATTCGTGAAGAATTGGGATTAAGTGCCACCGAAATCGGCGCTTTGCTCTCCGTGTTTTCACTCGCTTACGGCATTGCGCAACTTCCTTGCGGCCCACTATTGGATCGTAAAGGCCCACGCCTGATGCTGGGACTGGGGATGTTCTTCTGGTCACTGTTCCAGGCCATGTCTGGCATGGTGCACAGCTTTACGCAGTTCG
Source organism: Shigella sp. SIG6 (assembly GCF_053555815.1). Taxonomy (NCBI): domain Bacteria; kingdom Pseudomonadati; phylum Pseudomonadota; class Gammaproteobacteria; order Enterobacterales; family Enterobacteriaceae; genus Shigella; species Shigella sp. SIG6. The sequence goes on from NZ_JBQZXC010000106.1 coordinate 9,104, forward strand.
TGTTGGTGCGTATCGGTATGGGGATTGGTGAAGCGCCGATGAACCCATGCGGTGTAAAAGTCATTAACGACTGGTTCAACATCAAAGAGCGCGGACGCCCGATGGGCTTCTTCAACGCAGCTTCTACCATTGGCGTTGCTGTAAGCCCACCGATTCTGGCGGCAATGATGCTGGTGATGGGCTGGCGAGGGATATTTATTACCATTGGTGTACTGGGGATTTTTCTCGCCATCGGCTGGTATATGCTCTATCGCAACCGCGAGCACGTAGAACTGACTGCCGTTGAACAAGCTTATCTCAATGCAGGTAGCGTCAATGCCCGCCGAGATCCGCTCAATTTTGCCGAATGGCGCAGCCTGTTCCGTAACCGCACAATGTGGGGAATGATGCTCGGATTCAGTGGCATCAACTACACTGCGTGGCTGTATCTGGCCTGGCTTCCTGGTTACCTGCAAACAGCCTATAACCTGGATTTAAAAAGCACAGGGTTGATGGCGGCTATCCCTTTCCTGTTTGGGGCTGCCGGGATGCTGGTCAACGATTACGTTACTGACTGGCTGGTCAAAGGGGGAATGGCTCCGATTAAAAGCCGTAAGATCTGCATTATTACCGGGATGTTCTGTTCTGCCGCCTTTACGCTGATAGTACCACAAGCGACAACATCCATGATGGCGGTTCTGCTGATTGGCATGGCACTGTTCTGTATTCACTTTGCCGGAACATCCTGCTGGGGCTTGATCCACGTCGCAGTTGCTTCTCGCATGACTGCGTCGGTGGGCAGTATCCAGAACTTTGCCAGCTTCATCTGCGCCTCTTTCGCGCCGATCATTACTGGTTTTATTGTTGATACAACCCACTCATTCCGTCTGGCACTAATCATTTGCGGTTGCGTCACCGCAGCGGGAGCACTGGCGTACATCTTCCTGGTTCGCCAGCCGATCAACGACCCGCGTAAAGATTAAACTCCCTATGCCCGATAACATTTTGCTTATCGGGCATTTTTATGGCGATTAAAACGTTTCCCAGTTCTCCCCGCTATCTGCCACTGCCATTTTACGCGGCGTAGCTGGCGTCACGGTTTTTACCACAGCCGATGTTTCACGCTGCTGTTGCTGCTGTTGCTGAATCCGGAACACTGCCACAGCTTCGGTCAGGCGACTGGCCTGCTCTTCCAGCGCGGCGGCGGCAGCGGCAGATTCTTCCACCAGCGCGGCGTTCTGTTGAGTTACCCGGTCCATCTCAGCAACCGCTAAGCCAACCTGATCGATACCACGGCTCTGCTCATCAGAAGCAGAAGCTATTTCGCCCATAATGTCCGTCACGCGGGTCACAGCACTGACAATCTCCGCCATTGTTTCCCCGGCGCTTTCGACCAGCGTAGAGCCAACATCCACTTTCCCCACCGAGTCTTCAATCAGGCTTTTAATTTCACGAGCCGCCTGGGCGCTACGCTGGGCCAGATTACGCACTTCTCCCGCAACCACCGCAAAACCACGTCCTTGCTCACCCGCACGCGCTGCTTCAACCGCCGCGTTCAAAGCCAGAATATTGGTCTGGAAGGTAATGCCGTCAATTACGCTGATAATATCGGCGATTTTCTGCGAACTGGTGGAGATATCGCGCATAGTCTGCACCACGTTATCTACCACTTTGCCGCCGCGTTGCGCCGTTTCAGAAGCACTTAATGCCAGATGGCTGGCCTGGCGCGCATTCTCGGCGTTCTGTTTCACCGTTGCGGTCAGTTGCTCCATGCTGGCTGCCGTCTCTTCCAGCGAAGCGGCCTGTTGCTCGGTGCGCGAAGAGAGATCATTATTGCCGGTAGCGATTTCGCTGGCACCGCTATAGATGGCATTGGCCCCGTTGCGCACATCACCGACGGTACGCATCAGCTCTCCCTGCATATGGCGCAAACTCTCTGCCAGTTGCCCCATCTCATTAGAGCCATCCACCTCAATCGGTTTCACCAGATCGCCGCCTGCAATATGACGAATGCTGTCAATCAGGCGATTCATTGGCGCTACCAGCGAGGCTTTAATACCGAACCAGACGGCGAAGATGACCGCCAGTACGACGATCATCACGCCCACCAGAATCCACATCGCCTGGCTGTAGGAGGCATTGTTATCGCTGACGGCGATATCATAGAGCCGATCGTTTTGCTCCATGTAAGCCACATACTGCTTCTCGAAACCGTCCTGATATCCCTGGGTCGGCTGATCAAAGAACTCGTTGATTTTGCCTGCACCTAACAGTTGGATCAGCTCCGCCAGCGCATTGTGATAAATATCGTAATTACGTTTGATCTCTGCCGCTGCGGCGGTGCTCTGACGCGGGTCACGCGGCAACGCTTCGTAATCGCCCAGTTTTTTTCCGCCTGTTTCAGCGAAATACTGGCACTCTGCATCAGCTCAGCAACGGTTGAACCGCTACCAATATTATTCTGATCCATCATGTAGCGGATACCCGCGCGGTTGAGGGTGTTACGCGTCTGCAACAACGCGACCCAGCTGCCATTCAGCGTGGATTGCTGCTGGCGAATGGTTTGTAAAACAGTGAAATTTTCTTTGTCATTCTTTAAGGCATTAAAAAACAGACCGCCTGATGTCAGTTGTAAAAGGCCAAAAACGGCCAAAACCAGCAGTAAGCTAGTCACGATCTTGATACGTTTTAACATGGTTTCTCTTTCCTGTGGACCGATGCAAGATTTTCGGCCTGGAAAGCAAAAACTTTATGAAAAGGTGTAACCCGCCATCCATGGAAAAACCAGGCGCTGGTTATCAGATACTAAAAAGTTATTCATTATCGCCCGGGATGTCTTCTTGTCGGGAATTGCCCAGAGCAATAAATTCCTCTAACAGATGGGTTAACTGTTGCATTTTCTCGGCAGTAAACTGAGCTTCAATCTGCCGATAGGCTTCTTCAATCTGTGTCTGAGCGCGGTTATACAGCGCCTGCCCCTCTTTGGTCAGCGAGATATAGAGCTTCCGCTGATCATTGATCGGCTTTAATCGCAACACTAAACCGTCGCGTTCCATCCGCGTGAGGATCCCGGTCAGGCTTGGGCGCAAAATGCAGGCGCGATACGCCAGATCGTGAAAATCCATTGATGGGCTTTCCGCCAGAATACGCACGATGCGCCACTGTTGCTCAGTCAAATTATGCCGTTTAACGATTGGGCGAAAATAACTCATCGCCGCTTCTCGCGCCTGGAGCAACGCAATGGTTAGTGAGTCGTGCATTATCT
>NZ_JBQZXC010000107.1:0-12170 GCF_053555815.1 Shigella sp. SIG6
GGTCGCAAGATCGCCCTTTTTTACTTTGCTTTTTTAACCGTGTTTATTTTTCAGTTCAAAGCGTGGTGATACCAGACCATACAGTGTCCAACCAAGGAAGGTCACGATGGAACCGTACAGCATGGCTTCTTCCCCGGATGAGTACAGCGCATAAAAGCTATACATCGCGCCAACAAAAGCAACAAAGTTTGCAACTTTCGCTTTTGAGGGGGGCACATTAGCGACCTTCTGAATAATGACTAATGCCGCCATTGACAGAATATACGGAATGATATTGGTCACCACGGCCAGGTTAACCAGCACGTTGAACTGACTGTTTAGCGACGGGCTAATCGTCATCAGCGCCAACCCGCTCTGGATAATCACAATGGTCAACATTCCCTGCACCGGTGCATCCACTTTGGTTACACGGGAGAAAATTTTAGGGAAGTAGCCTTCATCAGATGAAGATTTAAACACCTGGGCAATGGTGAACTGCCAGCCAAGCAGCGAACCGCAGCAGGACATCACCATCAGCGCCATAATGACTTTACCCACTTCTGGTGTGAACATCTGTGCGAAGGCCAGGCCAAATGGTGCCGTTGAATTTGCCAGCTCCATATTGGGCACAATCCCTGCAATCACGTTGGTGGAGACGATATAAATCACCGCCGCACCTAACGTACCACCGAGTACCGCGATTGGCACATTACGTTCCGGGTTTTCCACTACATCAGTATTCGCACACGCAGACTCCAGACCAAGAAAAGCCCACAGCGTCATAGCGATGGAAGAACCTACTGCACTGAAGAACGGTGCATGATGCGGATTCCAGGAATCAACGTAAAGCGTCGGGCTAAACCAGAACCAGCCGATAATGCACAGGCCTACCACCGGAATAATGACCCCCCACACGGTAATGCTACTGATTTGCCCGGTAATGCGCGCACCACCAAAGTTAGCCACGGTACAAATCCACAGCACCCCGATGGTCGCAAGACCAATCTGCACTGGCGACAAACTCGCGCCGAGCAGTTCGGTGCCGTAACCAACCGCCGAAATAGCAATCGCGACGTTAGCAATCAGCAGTGAGACGCCGTAGGTATAGTTCGCCATAAAGTTACCGGATTTACCGAAAGCATACTCGGCATAACCGCCCATACCACCTGATTTACGGCTGAACATACCGCATTTTGCGAATGCCCATGCCAGTGCCATTGAGCCTACGGCTGTCACCAGCCAGGAGATAATTGAAATTGTCCCAACTTCGGCAAGCTTTGTCGGCAGCATGATGATACCGGAGCCCATCATGTTGACCATCGTCAGTATGGTTAACTGAACGACGCCCATTTTGTTCGATTTAGCCTGACTCATAATTTTTCCCCTTTCAACAGGGTGCTTTGCGCATCACGAGGCTTGATGACATAGCACCAAACTTGCTTACGACCATCATGTTCTTCGATATAGACACCCTGCAGCTCCGGTGCAAAACCTGGCAGCAGGTTGATCCCTTCTTCCAGAGCGCTGAAGTAACGCAAAACAGCACCACCCCAGATTTCACCCGGAACAACACACAGCACACCCGGAGGATAAGGAAGCGCCCCTTCGGCAGCGATACGACCTTCGGCATCCGGCAGACGAACCAGCTCCACTTCACCGCGTAAATAGGCGTAGTTGGCTTCTTGCGGATTCATGCTGACGTGTGGGAAGTGCGCTTTGCGGAACATCTCTTTTTGCAGTTGTTTCACGTTGTGGCGGGCATACAAATCATGCATTTCCTGGCACAACTGACGCAGGGTATAACCGGCGTAGCGCTCTTCATGCTGTTTGTAGATGGAAGGCAGCACTTCTGCTAATGGCGCGTCGGACTCAAGCAGTTTTTCGAAGCGTACCAGCAGGGCAACAAGTTGCTGAAGTTTGGCCATATCTTCTGCCGGAGTCAGCAGGAAGAGGATGGAGTTAAGATCGCATTTTTCCGGCACTACGCCATTTTCGCGCAGGAAGTTAGCAAGAATCGTCGCGGGTACACCGAACGCTTCATATTCGCCGTTACGTGCATCAATACCTGGGGTTGTCAGCAACAGTTTGCAAGGATCGACAAAGTATTGATTCTCTGTATAGCCTTCAAAAGAATGCCAGTGTTCCCCTGGTACAAACTGGAAGAAGCGCAGATCAACCGCAATTTGCGCTGTTTCATACGACTGCCAGGGTTTACCATCCACCAGTTCAGGTACGAACGGACGAATATGCTGACAGTTATCGAGGATCAGTTTGCGGGCATTAATGCCATTTACCACACAATCCATCCACATATTACGACCGCTGACACCTTCATGCATTTTGGCGTTGATATCCAGTGCGGCAAACAGCGGATAGAACGGGCTGGTGGAGGCGTGCATCATAAAGGCGTTGTTCATGCGTTTGTGCGGTACATAACGCTGTTGCCCTTTGATGTGGCTGTCTTTTTTATGGATTTGTGAAGTTTGAGAAAAACCAGCCTGCTGTTTATGTACGGATTGCGTAACTAGAATACCCGGATCGTTCTCATTAAGATCCAGCAACAGCGGCGAACAGTCAGCCATCATCGGGATAAATTGCTCATAGCCAACCCATGCGGAGTCAAACAGAATGTAGTCACACAGATGACCAATTTTATCCACCACCTGGCGGGCGTTATAAATCGTACCGTCGTAGGTGCCTAACTGAATTACAGCGAGGCGGAAAGGACGAGCCTCTTTTGCCCGCTGCGGTGCGACTTCCGCGATCAGCTCACGCAGGTAACTTTCTTCAAAACAGTGCGCATCAATGCCACCGATAAAGCCATACGGGTTACGTGCCGTTTCCAGATAAACCGGTGTTGCACCAGCCTGTAGCAACGCTCCGTGGTGGTTAGATTTGTGGTTATTGCGATCAAACAGCACCAGATCACCCGGTGTTAGCAGGGCGTTTAAAACCACTTTGTTAGAAGATGAAGTGCCATTTAGAACGAAGTATGTTTTATCGGCATTAAACACTTTTGCCGCATGTTGCTGTGCAATGCATGGCGCGCCTTCGTGAATCAGCAGATCGCCCATTGCTACGTCTGCGTTGCATAAGTCGGAACGGAACAGCGTTTCTCCGAAGTACTCCACGAACTGATTCCCTGCCGGATGACGACGGAAAAACTCACCTCTCTGATGACCCGGGCAGTCAAAAGCGCTATTGCCCTGATTGACATAATCGACCAGTGCGCGGAAGAAGGGCGGGCGCAGTTGCGTTTCATAATGGCTAGCAGCGGTTTCTAACTGACGTCCATAAAACTCTTTCCGTGATTCGCAATGCTCGAAGACACCAGAAATACGTGGCAGATATTCTGCTGGTACACGTTCTTCATTTTCCGTTGCAATAAAAACAGGAATGCCATAGCCAGTAGCGTCTATTTTATCGAGTTTTCCACGTTCAACATCATTGACTGATAAAATAATGGCAGCAACGTCAATATAATTACTTTCGTCAATATTCACGCATGCACGATGAGTGGAAAAACAATCCGGGCAAGAACGGCTAACGGCAATTTTTAATTCTGACATTTTATTCATCTCTTTATTTCAGGTAATAGCAGGTCCTCAATTTCTCAAAGGAGAAATCGATCACGCCGGAAAAAAAGCAAAGCTCCACCGCTGATAAATAAATCAGTAGTTTGCTTTTTGCAGATGCAATAACCCAGACCAGCCCGGTAACTGGCTATACTCGTCATACCTCAAGTTGCAAGTGCTGCGACTCGAATTATTTAGAGTTTAAAAGGGTTAGCAGTATATGAGCACCGAGGAATACAGGTATTAACCTGTAATGCTTAAAGTCAGGGAGACCTGTACGTTGGGGTGCCCTTTAGTCAGAAGACTAGCGGGCATTAAAGAAATGAAAGTCAAAACTATTACGATGGGCAAACTTCATGATATGGGTTGTCCGCCTTATATGAGGCATTAAGCGGTTATTATTTTCCATTTACCTTTACCGCTTGCTGTGTCAGTTGAAGGTAGAGTTATTCTATCCATGAAATGGCTATAATCTGTGAAGAAGATCAACAAAAAACGATCATACCCCAGATAATAAATCATTAATTATGAATATCGCCATATTAGATGCTGTTTTGTTACTTAAATGTTGTAATTTCGTGTTTTATATTTGCGTTAAGAAATTAAACCTGCCAAATAATAATATTCGGCGCAGGTTTAATAATAAATTAATCACTATTTAAGCGAATTTATTGAATAACAATTCAAAGCATAAACCGATACCCAATACCGGTTTCAGTAATGAAGTGGCGAGGCCGGGCCGGATCCTGTTCCAGTTTTTGTCGCAGATGTCCCATATAAATACGCAAATAGTGACTGTGTTCGACCGCGTTTGGCCCCCACACCTGGTTAAGGAGCTGGCGCTGGGTGAGTACTTTTCCGGCATTGTTGAGCAGCACCGCCAGCAGGCGGAACTCAATTGGTGTGAGATGCACCTCTTCCTCACCCCGGTGAATCACGCGGGCGGCTAAATCGACGGTAACATCGGAAAATTTCACCAGCGGATCGGGCGCGGCGGTGGCGGAGTGGCGGCGTAAAGCGACGCGCAGACGGGCCTGCAATTCGCCAATGCCAAACGGCTTACTCAGATAATCATCCGCTCCGGCATCCAGCGCGGCGATCTTGTCGCTCTCTTCGCTGCGTGCGGAAAGCACAATCACCGGCACCGGGCTCCACTGGCGCAGGTCGCGGATAAACTCAATCCCATCACCATCGGGCAGGCCGAGATCGAGAATAATCAAATCTGGCTTACGGGTTGCCGCTTCCAGCAAGCCGCGTTGCAGAGTTTCGGCCTCAAAGACGCGCATCCCGTCGCCCTCCAGCGCCGTGCGCAGAAAGCGACGAATAGCCTGTTCATCTTCAACAATCAGAACGTTTGTCACATATCCTCATGAAAGTCTTCAAGTTCAGGAGCGGTTTGCTGGGGAAGTGTAACACGAAAACAGGCACCACCTTCCGGTCGGTTGAACGCGGTAATGGTGCAGCCGTGTACATCCACAATCGCCCGACAAATTGCCAACCCAAGCCCGACACCCGGCACCGCCGACTCTTTATTCCCGCGAGCAAACTTATCAAATATCGTCTGCTCCTGGCCTGGCGGAAGACCGGGGCCGTTATCCCAGACATCCAGTTGTAGATTTTCGCCCTCAACGTGGGCATCGATACCAATTTCGGCCTGCGCACCCGCATATTTCACCGCGTTCTCCAGCAGATTAATCAGCACCCGTTCAAAGAGTGGCCCGTCAACGTGGATTAAGGTCAGCGGTTCTGGCAGAGAAAGATTGATGGGCGACGATAAACCCGGTTCCAGCATTTGCAGCGCGCTGCCGACTACTTCTTCCAGCGTTAACCACTCTTTCTTCAAATTAAAGCCGCCGGACTGAATTCGCGCCATATCCAGTAGATTATTCACCAGTCGGGTAGTGTTCAGCACATGCTGACGAATCTCGCTGGCCTGGCGGGCGTGGGGTGATCCTTCGCTTGCCAGATCGAGCGTTAAGATTTCTGCCTGACCAAACAGCACCGTAAGCGGCGTGCGTAAATCATGCGAAAGCGCTGCCAGCAGGGCGTTGCGGATCTGTTCACGTTCGCTTGCCATCCGCGCCTGTTCTTCGCTGGCGGTTAGCGTCAGCCGCTCAAGGGCATTGGCGACTAACAGCGTAAAAGTCTCCAGCAGGCGCTGCTGTTCCGGGATCATCAACTGGCGCAGATTCCCCGGCTCCACCACCACCAGCCCGTAGGTTTTCTCGCCGCTTTTTAGCGGCAAAATCTGGTACGGTACACCGGGTAACGTGTCGGTGCCCGCGCCCGCAGGCAGGCCTTTATCAAAACTCCACTGCGCGATGGCATCGTCCCATGGCGTCATTCCTTGCGGATGTGTTAACGGCTGCAATTTACCGTTGTCATCGGGCAACAACACCTGACTGCGTGCATGAAACGTGTAGGCAATAAATTGTTCGCTGGTGGCGGCGATGTCCTGCGGACTGCGGCCCACCGCCAGAGCTTTCGACATTTCATATAAGTGCCGTGTGCGTTGCTCGCGGTAACGGGCTACCCGCGCCTGATAACGCACGCCAGCAGTAAGGTTTCCGATCACCAGCCCGACGGTTAACATCACCGCGAAGGTCAGCAGATATTGCACATCAGAGACGGCGAGCGTGCCGCGTGGGGCGATAAAAAAGAGATCGAAACTCACCACATTAATGACGGTGGCAACCACCGAAGGCCAGCGTCCATAAAATAGCGCCACCACCACCACGCCAAGCAGATACAGCATCACCAGGTTGGCGGCATCAAACGCCATCAGCCACTGCATAGCAATTAAGGTGATAACGGCGCATAACGCGGCGGCAACCACGCATCCCTGAATCTGTACCCGCCACTTGTCTTTAAATGAGCGGCTATCCGGCGCGTTGTTAATCGTGCGGGCGGGTGGTTCATCAAGCGCGACCAGCACCTGATCGAGATCGGGGGCGATGCGCGCCAGTCGGTCAGCAAATGTTTCCCGACGCCACCAGCGGCGCGAGGCTGGGCGACCGAGAATAATCTTGCCGAGATTATGTTCACGGGCATAACGCACTACCGCTTTCTCTTCCGCTGGAGCAGAAAGTGTTGCCGTCTCCGCGCCCAGCTCCTGCGCCAGACGTAAGGTGCTGAGAATTGCCCGACGTTTTTTCTCCGGTAAGCGATGCAGGGCAGGGGTTTCAACATACACCGCGTGCCAGACGCTCCCCAGCCGTGACGCTAGCCGCGCCGCCGCGCGGACCAGTTTTTCGCTGCCGGTGTTATGGCCGATGCATAAAAGGATCGCGTCGCGCGTGTGCCAGACTTTCTCTTCGCCAGGATGCCCCCGCTAGGCGCGCATTTGCTCATCAACGCGCTCGGCAGTACGGCGCAGTGCCAGTTCGCGCAGGGCGATCAGATTGCCTTTGCGGAAAAAATGTTCAATGGCGCGCTCCGCCTGCCCGGCAATATAGACTTTGCCTTCTTTCAGCCGCTGGCGCAGATCGTCCGGGGGCAAGTCCACCAGCACCACGTCGTCGGCGGCATCGAAAAAAGGATCGGGCACGGTTTCCCGTACCTGAATTCCGGTGACGCCGCTGACTACATCATTCAGACTTTCCAGATGCTGAACGTTGACGGTTGTGAAAACATCAATGCCAGCTTCCAGCAGTTCTTCGATATCCTGCCAGCGTTTAGGATGACGAGAACCTGGCGCATTACTGTGCGCCAGTTCGTCCATTAAGATCAGCGCCGGACGGCGGGCGAGGGCGGCATCGAGATCAAACTCGCTGATATGCCGCCCACGGTACGCCTGGCGTTTCAGAGGCAGAACAGCCAGCCCTTCAAGCATGGCGGCGGTATCTTTCCGCCCATGGGTTTCTACCACACCAACCACAATATCCAGCCCTTGCGCCCGCAGTCGCTGGGCTTCTGCCAGCATCGCCCAGGTCTTCCCGACGCCTGCACAGGCACTGAAGAAAACTTTCAGCTTCCCCCGATGCGGCGCGGCAGTTTGTTCCAGCAGACGGTCGGGGTCGGGACGTAAGGGTTCGTTATTCATCAAGCTTATCCAGTGCCAGATTGAGTTCGACAATGTTGACGACCGGCTGGCCGATATATTTCACCAGCGGTTGTTGGCTGTATTTTGCGATCAGCTGCGTGAGCTGTTCAACGCTGAGATTACGCGCTTTTGCGAGGCGTGGGATCTGCCAGGCCGCCGCTTGCGGGGTGATGTTATTGTCCAGTCCGCTTGCCGACGCCGTCACCAGTTCAACCGGAACGTTCGTGCTGGCGTCCGGGTTAGCGGCCCGTAATGCGGCAACGCGTGCGGCTATCTGTTTATCCAGCTCCGGGTTACTGACTGCCAGATTGCTCCCGCCAGAAGCCTGTGGATTATAGGGCATTTCTGCTGTTGCCGACGGGCGACCATGAAAATAGCCGTTGCCGGTAAAATTTTGCCCGATTAATGCCGAACCGCGCACCGTATCACCTTCACGAATCAACGAACCGTTGGCCTGCTAGGGATACCACCATTGCCCCAGTGCGGTGGTCAGCAGCGGGTAAACGCCGCCAGTAATCAATAACAGAAAGAGAAATGTCGATAATGCCGGACGTAATCCACTCATGGTAAACCTCACACCAGACTACAAACGGTTAGCAGTAAATCAATGACTTTGATACCAATAAACGGCACCAGCAGCCCACCCAGACCGTAAATCCATAAGTTACGGCGCAACATGGCAGAAGCGGTAAGCGGTTTATAACTCACGCCTTTTAACGCCAGAGGAATCAAAAAGACGATAATCAAGGCGTTGAAAATGACCGCACTGAGAATGGCGGAGTCGGGCGAATGCAGGCGCATGATGTTCAGCGCATTTAACTGCGGATATGTTGCCGCGAACGCCGCCGGAATAATGGCGAAGTATTTCGCCACATCGTTGGCAATGCTGAAGGTGGTCAGCGAGCCACGGGTCATCAGCATCTGTTTGCCAATGTGCACCACCTCGATCAACTTGGTCGGGTTAGAGTCGAGATCCACCATATTGCCCGCCTCTTTCGCCGCCTGGGTGCCGGAGTTCATCGCCACCGCGACATCTGCCTGCGCCAGCGCCGGAGCATCGTTGGTGCTGTCGCCGGTCATCGCTACCAAACGACCTTCCGCCTGATACTGACGGATCAATGCCAGCTTGGCCTCCGGTGTCGCTTCGGCGAGAAAATCATCGACACCCGCTTCCGCAGCTATCGCGGCGGCAGTCAGACGGTTATCGCCGGTAATCATCACCGTTTTAATGCCCATTTGCGCAGCTGGGCGAAGCGCTCTTTAATACCGCCTTTGACGATATCTTTCAGCGCAATAACGCCCAGCAAACGAGAACCTTCCACCACCACCAGTGGCGTGGCTCCTTGACGCGCAACCTGATCGACTTTTTGATCAACATCGGCAGGGAAGTGACCGCCGTTAGCCTCAATATGGCGGCGAATGGCATCGACAGAACCTTTACGGATCATGCGGTTGTCGATGTTGATCCCGCTCATCCGGCTTTGCGCAGTAAACGGTACAAAGGTGGCATGGAGCGACTGCACATCGCGCTCGCGCAGGTTAAAACGTTGCTTGGCGAGGATCACAATACTGCGACCTTCCGGCGTTTCATCAGCCAGCGAAGCCAGTTGTGCGGCGTCAGCCAGCGTTTTTTCATCCACGCCCTGCGCGGGGATAAACTCCGACGCCTGACGGTTACCGAGTGTGATGGTGCCGGTTTTATCCAGTAGCAGAACGTCAACGTCACCTGCCGCTTCAACTGCACGTCCGCTGGTGGCAATCACATTCGCGCCCAGCATCCGACTCATCCCGGCGACGCCGATCGCTGACAACAGGCCACCAATAGTGGTTGGGATCAGACAGACCAGCAGCGCCACCAGTACCGTTACACTCACGGCATTACCGCCCCACGCGGAAAACGGCCACAGCGTGGCGGTTGCCAGTAAAAAGACGATGGTCAGAGCAATCAGCAGGATAGTCAGGGCAATCTCGTTCGGTGTTTTGCGTCGCTGTGCGCCTTCCACCATCGCGATCATCCGATCCAGAAATGTCTCACCGGGGTTAACGCTACACTCAATCACCAGCCAGTCAGAAAGAATACGCGTGCCGCCGGTGACGGAGGCAAAATCGCCGCCGGATTCACGGATCACCGGTGCCGATTCCCCGGTGATGGCGCTTTCATCGACCGATGCGCCGCCTTCAATGACTTCACCATCGCAGGGGATAATATCGCCAGCTTCTACCAGCACGATGTCACCTTTACGCAGTTGATCGGCAGGAACTTTGTCCGCTGCAGCGCCATATTTCGGCTCACGCAGCTTGCGGGCAAAGGCAGTTTTTTTCACCCCTTTAAGACTGTTGGCCTGCGCTTTACTGCGGCCTTCTGCCAGCGCCTCGGTGAAATTAGCGAACAGTACGGTGACCCACAGCCAGCCGCTAATTGCCGCGCTAAACAGCGCATTGCCAGGCATCGCACCGCTTGCCATCGCGATGCTAATACAGGTGGTCAGCAGACTGCCGATCCAGACGATAAACATCACCGGATTGCGCCATTGCGCCTGCGGGTTTAATTTTTTCACCGCTTCTTTCAGCGCCTGAACGACAAGTGTTGGTTCGAATAGCGCCAGTTGTTTACGACTCATATTCAGTGCTCACTCAATATCATCAGGAGAGATATTCCGCCACCGGACCAAGCGCCAGGGCAGGGATAAAGGTCAGTGCGCCAACCAGCAACACGGTGCCGATTAACAGGCCAACAAACAGCGGGCCGTGCGTTGGCAGCGTGCCGGAGCTGGCGGGTTGGCTCTTTTTACTCACCAGCGAACCGGCAATTGCCATCACCGGGATAATCACCCCGAAGCGACCGACAAACATGCAGAACGCCAGTAAACAGTTCCAGAACGGAGAGTTGGCGCTTAATCCGGCAAAGGCGCTGCCGTTGTTGTTAGCGGCGGACGACACGGCGTACAGCACTTCGCTAAAACCATGCGGGCCAGGGTTAAGCATGGCGCTACGTCCGGCGTCGGTCATCATCGCCAACGCCGCGCCCATCAGTACCAGTGTTGGAGTAACCAGAATCGCCAGTGCAGTCAGTTTCATCTCGCGTACGTCGATTTTTTTACCCAGATATTCCGGTGTACGACCAATCATCAGCCCGGCAATAAACACCGCCAGCAGGACAAACAGCATCATGCCGTAAAGACCAGAACCGACACCGCCGAACACCACTTCACCAATTTGCATTAGCCACATCGGCACCATGCCGCCGAGAGCGGTAAACGAATCATGCATCGCAATCACCGCGCCACAGGACGCCGCCGTAGTCACGACCGCAAACAGGCTACTGACCAGCACGCCGAAACGGCTCTCTTTACCTTCCATATTGATGCTGCTGTCTGCGCCGAGCGCCAGCAGATGAGGATTACCCTGAACTTCTGCCCACATAACCACGCCTACGCAGATGACAAAAATCACTGACATCGCCCACAGCAACATGCGCCCCTGGCGGCGATCGCCCGTCACTTCACCAAAGGCAAAGCACAGCGCTGTTGGGATCAAGAAGATCGCCAGCATCTGCACGAAGTTGGTCAGTGCGGTTGGGTTTTCAAACGGATGCGACGAGTTGGCATTAAAGAAGCCACCGCCGTTAGTACCGAGCATCTTGATCGCTTCCTGAGAAGCTACTGGTCCCATGGGTAACAGCTGTTGCGCTCCTTCAACGGTATTCACTGCCTGATAGGGCAGAAAGTTTTGCAGCGCACCTTGTTGAATAAAAAACAGTGCGATCAACAACGCCACAGGGACTAGCACCCATAACGTGATGCGTAGCAGATCGACCCAGGCATTCCCGAGTGTGCTCATGCTCTGGCGAGTAAACGCACGGATGAAGGCAAAAATCACCGCAATCCCGCTGGCGGCAGAAAGAAAGTTTTGTACCGTTAAGCCTGCCATCTGGCTGAAATAGCTCAACGTGGTTTCACCGCTATAAGATTGCCAGTTGGTATTCGTGACAAAGCTGACGGCGGTATTCAGCGCCAGATCCCACGACAGCCCCGGCAACTGCTGTGGATTAAGCGGCAGATAGTGCTGACCGAGCAACATAAAAAACAGCACCGCCAGCCCCAGCATGTTCAGGCCGAGAATGGCACAAAGATATTGCTTCCAGTTCATCTCATAGTCAGAGACGCCAGGTAAACGAAAGAGTATACGTTCAACGCCCGCTGTACCTGGAAGAGGAATGTCATTAATCAGCCGCGCCAGCCCGCTGCCTAAAGGACGCGCCAGCACCATTAATACCAGTAAAAACGTGGCAATCAGTAAGAACCCTTGCGCAGCCATCAGAACGCCTCCGCATTGATCAGGGCATAAACCAAATAACCCAGTAATAAAAACACCAGCAACACGCCGGCTATCACGCCTGCACTCACAGTGCACCTCCAGTGGCCTAAAAGTGATACCGGAAGAGTAGAATTCTGGCTGCAAAGATTTCGCAAAAATCTGCGGACGGGGTGTAAAAAAAGTATAAAAATGGCAAAGGCTATGATTTAACTGATGGTTAGTATTAATTTAACTTTTGTGTAATTTAATTACAGTGT
>NZ_JBQZXC010000108.1:0-12159 GCF_053555815.1 Shigella sp. SIG6
GATTGTTAGTCTTTGCATGAGCAAGCGGACTGACACATTTCTCTTTGTTCTCATTCAGAAAATCTCATCAGTCGGCGTTCAGACCGGTGTTGTGCTTTATGGATACGTTACGCTCCTGATGACGTCATTTGACGTTCAACAGCATCACGGGGCCGCACGACATTTCACGTCAGTTAGTGCTATAGCTCAGGAACAAATTTTCCCAAATTGGGATATGCTCGCAAATTGCTGGTGATGTGGGGAGAATCTGGTTGAGTTCGGTAGAATTGATTTGGAGGCAGAACGCTTAAATCGTGGCGTCCTGAAACGAAAAACGGACCTCCGTGGAGGTCCGTTGATATGAATTTGGTGCCCGGACTCGGAATCGAACCAAGGACACGGGGATTTTCAATCCCCTGCTCTACCGACTGAGCTATCCGGGCAACGGGGCGCATTAAACCGTAATCTGCACATCTCGTCAACCTAATTTCAGTAAAAGCGATTCAACTGCTTAAGATTGCGTCAAATCGCTTCTTTTCTGTGTTTCTGTCAGGTCAATGCACCACCCTGGCGGCAGCGGGCGAAGCGCAGGATATCTTCCGCCAGCCGATGTGCAGTGTCGACATCCGCCTGGCTACGATTCACCTGCATTCGGCTTAAACAGCCTTCCAGCACCAGTTCCATCTGCTTTGCTACCATCGCCGGATCGTCAACTTCCAGCGTGGTTAACAGTTCGTGGGTGAAATCGTAGGCCGCGCTTTTTTGCTGATCGGCCAGTTGATGAATAGGGTGGCCAGGATCGGGATAAAACGTACAGGCAGCGATAAATAGACAGCCCGGATAGCGGTTGTTTTTAACGCACTCCGATAACGCCTGATAACGTGCCAGCAGCTTTTGTTCGGCGGTTTGCGTTTCGTCCAGCATCAGCTGACGACGCCAGACATCTATCTGTTGGCTAAGATAACGCAGCGCATCGTAGAGGATTGCCTCTTTGTCTGGCCAGAAGCGGCGTAGCTCGTCCAGTGGATAATCCACACGTTCAGCAACCATCTCCAGCGTGGTGTTGGCAATCCCTTGTAATTCTAATAATTTCAGGGCTTCTCCCAGTACATCTTCACGTTGCACGCTATTTTCCTCCGTCTTTCCCACTGCAAGTGTCGTTCACGGTTGGCGATCGCGCAAATGTGCGCTGAAGGTTTCAGCATCCATAAAGCCCGTGACGCGAGCTTGTGGATGCTCCTGGCCTTGTCCGTCAAAAAAGAGAATTGTCGGTAGGCCAAGGACATTAAGATGCTTTAACAGCGCCACATCTTGTGCGTCGTTGGCCGTGACGTTGGCCTGAAGTAAGACCGTGTCTGCTAACGCTTTTTGCACCTGCGGGTCGCTGAAGGTGTATTTCTCAAACTCTTTACAGGCGACGCACCAGTCGGCATAAAGATCTAACATCACCGGTTTGCCTTTGGCTTCAACGAGCGCCTGATTTAACTCATCTACCGTTTTGATTTGTGTAAAGTTGAGATGCGTCTGAGTTTGCGCGGTATGCGTCGCACCAAATGCCCAATCCTGAAGTGGGCGCACGCTAACCAATGCCGCTGCCAGCAGGATTATTTGCACCACGCGCATCCAGCCGCGTTTAGCCTGTAGGCTGGTGATAAAGGCCCAGCCAAAGAATGCGACACCCAGCGCCGACCACAAGCGTAATCCCCATACATCACCAATCACTCGCTCCAGCAGGAAGACCGGCAGTGCGAGGATCACAAAACCAAACGCGGTTTTGACTTGTTCCATCCACGGGCCGCTTTTCGGCAGCAAGCGGTTACCAAAGACGGTAATTAGCATCAGCGGCAGGCCCATGCCCAACGCATAGAGATAAAGCGTGCCGCCGCCCAGCCACATGTTCCCGCTTTGGG
The DNA here is from genome assembly GCF_053555815.1 of Shigella sp. SIG6. NCBI lineage: Bacteria > Pseudomonadati > Pseudomonadota > Gammaproteobacteria > Enterobacterales > Enterobacteriaceae > Shigella > Shigella sp. SIG6. The sequence goes on from NZ_JBQZXC010000108.1 coordinate 1,890, forward strand.
CGATATACAGCAGAATCGCGCTAAGCGGTGCGGTGGTGCATGGTGAACAGATCAGTCCGGCAATCGCCCCCATAACAAACACACCGCCAGGTGAGCCGCCCTGTTGGCGATTGCTCATCAACGTGAGACGTGTTTGCAGCGAAGAGGGGAGTTGTAGAGTAAACAAGCCAAACATTGACATCGCCAGCAAGGTAAAGACGATGGCGAGGCCAATGAGCACGTATGGGTGCTGTAGCGCCGCCTGGAACTGTAACCCTGCGGCGGCAACTACCAAACCCAGCGCCGTGTAAGTCAGTGCCATCCCCTGCACATAAATAAAGGTCAGCAACAATGCTCTGGCAGTGGAGAGCCGCTGTTTACCACCCAGCACGATGCCAGAAATCAGTGGGTACATTGGCAGCACGCATGGCGTAAAGGCGATACCAATACCGATCAACAACGCCCAGAGCGCGGAAAAGGGCAATTGCGCGGTGTGCTGCTCTTGCTGCGAAACAGACACAGGCTGTGACGCTGCGTTGTTGGCGACCACTTCGCTTAACGGAACGGTTTTGGTTTCTGGCGGATAACAGAAACCGGCATCAGCACAGCCCTGGTAGGTGACAGTTAACGTCGCTCCCGCACTCGCCTGGTTGATGGTTACGGGAAGCGTCAGCCGATCGCGGTAAATCTCGCTTTTGCCGTAAAACTCATCTTCATGCCAGACGCCTTGCGGCAGCTGCACGTCGGCAATTTTCGCGTGTTCCGGCGTAATGCGGATCTGTTTACGGTAGAGGTAGTAACCGTCTTTGATCTGCCAGGTCAGATTAAGGTCATGTTGGTTTTGCTGAAAATCAAAAGCAAAGGCTTGATCCGCGGGGACAAATTGTGAACGTCCCGGCGCGTCGAATAATCCGGCAAAAACGGAAGTGCTGCAAAGTAGCAGAATCAGCGTAAAGATGCGTTGAGCCATGAGAGGTAATCTGTGTCTCCGTGTGTAACAGGTAAAACCAGAAGTTCCGGGGTTTGATATGGATGATGAGACTTCAGGCATTCCAGCAGTGCCTGCTGGTGAGATACGGTAGTTTTTAAAATCATCTGCACTTCGTATTCTTGCTTCAGCTTACCTTCCCAGTAATAGAGAGAGGTAGCGCCGGGGATCAAGGTCGCGCAGGCCGCCAGTTTTTCCGCCAGCACTTTGGCGGCTAAATCCTGGGCTGTCGCTTCATCCGGTGCGGTACATAGCACCACGACAGACGCGGTATTCGAACTTTTTTCATCAAGCATAAACACCTCGCAAGAACAGATGGAACCGCAAGAGAGAGGTCACTATACAACGGACGGGGGAAGGATGTTAGTCGGCGGGAAAGAAAGCGGGGCGTGAACGCCCCGCGATTGATCATTACAGCATGAAGCTACCCAGCACGAAGCCGAAGCAAACGGCCAGGGCAACACCCAGAGTACCCGGGATGAAGAACGGATGGTTGAAGACGAATTTACCGATACGGGTAGTACCCGTGTCATCCATCTGTACCGCAGCAACCAGCGTCGGGTAGGTCGGCAGAATGAACAGACCAGACACCGCAGCGAAAGAAGCAACAGCGGTCAGCGGTGAAACGTTCAGTGCCAGAGCCATCGGCATCAGTGCTTTTGCGGTTGCAGCCTGAGAGTACAGCAGAGCAGAAGCAAAGAAGAAGATGACGGCCAGCAGCCACGGATGACCCTGAATCACTTCACCAGCGGTATCTTTGATCCAGTCGATGTTGTTGGAAACGAAAGTATCGCCCAGCCACGCAACACCCAGGATACAAATACAGGCGCTCATACCTGCTTTGAAGGTGCTGGAGTTGAGGATGTTGTCGGTATCGACTTTACAGATAACGGTGGTCAGAGTTGCAACGCTGAGCATGATGATCAGGATTGCGTTGGTGGTGTTCATCAGCGGTTTTTCAACCAGACCCATGCTTGGGCTGTTGATGATTGCATAGATAACCACGCCAACTACGCCCAGCAGGAACAGCCAGACGGACGTTTTTGCACCGGATTTGATTTCAATCTGCTTTTCACCGCGCAGTTCAACCAAGCCCTCTTCCAGACGCTTGCGATAAATCGGATCGTCAGAGAGTTTAGAGTTGAACAGCATAGTGACCAGGAAGGACATCACCAGAACCGCCAGCAGGGTGGACGGGATGACCACGGAGAGCAGATGGAGGTAGCTGATGCCATGACCTTCCATCACGGAAGACATGTAAACCACTGCCGCTGAGATTGGCGATGCAGTGATCGCAATCTGCGCGGATACCACTGCAGTAGAGAGCGGACGGCAAGGTTTAACGCCTTGTTCCTTCGCAACTTCAGCGATAACTGGCAGTGTCGCCAGAGAGATGTTGCCAGTACCAGCAAAGATAGTCAGGAAATAGGTCACGATCGGTGCGAGGATCGTGATGTATTTCGGGTTACGGCGCAGCAGCTTTTCTGTCTGATGAACCAGATAGTCCAGACCGCCAGCAACCTGCATGGCAGAAATAGCGGCGATAACTGCCATGATAATGGAAATGACATCGAACGGGATGTTACCGGGTTTAACGCCAATTGCGGCAAGAACCAGCACCCCCAATCCGCCTGCAAAACCAATACCTATTCCCCCCAATCTGGCGCCCAAGAAGATCGCCAGCAAAACTATGATGAGTTCTACAACTAGCATATTAGCCTTCCTTGTTTTTTAACAAGTTGATATTAGATTGTTATTTTTAAGTTACTGCTCACAAGAAAAAAGGCACGTCATCTGACGTGCCTTTTTTATTTGTACTACCCTGTACGATTACTGTTCGCTTTCATCAGTATAGCGTTTTGCTTTGTAAGCCGGGTGCATCAGATTCTGTACGGAGAAAATATCGTCAAGTTCCGCTTCAGTCAACAGACCGCGTTCCAGAACGACTTCACGTACACTCTTACCGGTTTCGGCACAGATTTTACCCACGATGTCACCGTTGTGGTGACCGATGAACGGGTTCAGGTAAGTAACGATACCGATAGAGTTGTAAACGTAACCTTCGCACACTTCTTTGTTAGCAGTGATGCCGTTAATGCATTTTTCCAGCAGGTTGTAGCAAGCGTTGGTCAGAATGTGAACGGATTCGAACATGGCCTGGCCAATGACCGGTTCCATAACGTTCAACTGCAGCTGACCTGCTTCTGCTGCCATGGTAACAGTGGTGTCGTTACCGATGACTTTGAAGCATACCTGGTTAACCACTTCCGGAACAACCGGGTTTACTTTAGCTGGCATGATGGAAGAGCCCGCCTGCAGTTCCGGCAGGTTGATCTCGTTCAGGCCGGCACGTGGACCAGAAGAGAGCAAGCGCAGGTCGTTACAGATTTTGGACATCTTCACAGCCAGGCGTTTCAGCGCGCCGTGAACCATAACATAAGCGCCGCAGTCAGAGGTCGCTTCGATCAGGTCTTCAGCCGGTACGCATGGGAAGCCAGTGACTTCAGCCAGTTTTTTCACTGCCAGCGGAGAGTACTCTTTCGGCGTGTTCAGACCAGTACCGATTGCTGTTGCGCCAAGGTTAACTTCCAGCAGCAGTTCAGCGGTACGTTGGATGTTTTTCACTTCTTCTTTCAGCAGGATGCTGAAAGCGCGGAATTCCTGACCGAGGGTCATCGGTACTGCGTCCTGCAGCTGGGTACGACCCATTTTCAGGATGTCCTGGAATTCGACAGCTTTACGTTCAAAGCCTTCACGCAGTTGGTTAATCGCATCTACCAGCTTAATCAGGGAAGAGTAAACTGCGATACGGAAACCGGTCGGGTAGGCGTCGTTAGTGGACTGACATTTGTTAACATGGTCGTTCGGGTTCAGGTACTGATATTCACCTTTCTGGTGACCCATCAGTTCCAGACCGATATTGGCCAGCACTTCGTTGGTGTTCATGTTTACGGAAGTACCTGCGCCGCCCTGGTAGACGTCTACCGGGAACTGATCCATGCATTTTCCGTTGTTCAGGACTTCATCACATGCGGCAATGATGGCATTCGCTACACTTTTAGGAATGGTTTGCAGCTCTTTGTTTGCCATAGCTGCGGCTTTTTTAACCATTACCATACCGCGAACAAATTCAGGAATATCACTGATTTTGTTGTTGCTGATATAGAAGTTTTCAATCGCTCTCAGAGTGTGAACACCATAGTAGGCATCAGCTGGAACTTCCCTGGTACCCAACAGATCTTCTTCGATACGAATGTTGTTTGACATGTGAACCTTCTTTTTCAAGCTGCCAATGATTTGCTTTAAACACACAGAATATATGTGGTTTCGAATGTTTTTCGACCGACGATTATCCCCTGCATCGACCGAATACCCGAGATCATATGCTGCTTGAGGATTTCTACCGTAATCTGGATCACTTTAAGTGTCGGTTTTTACCCCTTAATTATTAATTTGTGAAATAGATCACCGCTTTGGGATTACTACCAAAAATAGTTGCGCAAACATCTTGAAATTTTGCTAATGACCACAATATAAGCTGAACGCGATTCGCAACCCATTCAGGTAGCCGGGTTTAACCGGCTGCTATTACAGGAGAAACCTTTGCGCTGGTTACCTTTTATTGCCATTTTCCTTTATGTCTATATTGAGATTTCAATCTTTATTCAGGTTGCCCATGTATTGGGGGTATTGCTGACCCTCGTGCTGGTTATATTCACGTCAGTTATCGGTATGTCACTGGTACGTAACCAGGGCTTTAAGAATTTCGTGCTGATGCAGCAAAAAATGGCGGCGGGTGAAAACCCTGCGGCGGAGATGATTAAAAGTGTTTCGCTGATTATTGCCGGTTTGCTGCTTTTATTACCGGGCTTTTTCACCGACTTCCTCGGTCTTCTGCTTTTATTGCCGCCGGTGCAAAAGCATCTGACAGTGAAGTTGATGCCACATTTGCGCTTTTCTCGCATGCCAGGCGGCGGTTTTAGCGCCGGGACCGGTGGCGGTAATACTTTTGATGGTGAGTATCAGCGAAAGGATGATGACCGCGACCGCCTTGATCATAAAGACGATCGCCAGGATTAATGTCGAAACGCCGGATTATGTGGTTATGCCATTTTCCGGCGTTTTTCGTTTTGGCAGAAACAGCCATAACCCCACCAGCATGATCAGCGCATAGAGACTTTTCCAGCCGACCATTGCCAGTAACAGAACGCATAACAGCCCGCCAACCACCGCCAGTAGTCGATAACGACCTTGCAATAATTTACAGCCTGCCAGCATGCATAACAGATAAATCATAATAAAGATGCCATTGGCATAAATAATAAGAGCGTCCAGATTGATCTCTAAGGCATGAATTACCAACGTGCTCACCACGCAGCAGCCAAGCACCGCATTGAGGGCATTATTCGGGATATGGCGAGAAGAGAGGCGTGCCAGGTAGTGGTCAGGATTATGTTGCGCCTGCGACCAGACCAGGCGGGCGAAGCTCTGTATATAAATGTTAAGACTGGCAAAGCAGGCCAGATAGCCAATTACGCAGGCAATCCATAACGCTCCTACACCGAACAACTGCACTACAATTTTTGGAAGCGATGCTGCCGCCGCCATTTGTTCACCATAGGCGTCGAAGTGTAAGACGACTACCGTACAGCCCCAGTAGACTAATCCTGCCAGCAGCAGACCAATCATCAAAGCACGAGGAAAATCACGCTCTGGATTTTTAAATTCCGAGGCAAGATGGGCAAATGCTTCCAGACCGACAAAACACCAGAACATCACTGATAACGCAGCAAATAACCCGGTAAGTTCGATATTTCCTGGCGCGGGGAAGGGGATACTCGCAGGTTTGATATCGCCCGCCCACCAGATAGCGACAATCAGTGCGACGATAAGTCCGGCAATAACGGTTTGTAGATTAGCACTGGAACTGGCACCGAGAGTACCGATATACCACACCAACGCCAGCGTACCGAGTTCTGCCAACAACAGTTGCCAGCTATGCCAGCCAAACATTGCCTGGCCGAATCCGGCAGCAATTTGTAGTGCGGCAGGCAAACCCACGGGAATGACCGATAAAAACAGCCAGCCGGTGACTCGCTCAAGCCGCGAACCAAACGCCATACCGACGAAGTGCGCGACGCCGCCTGCGCTGGGATAGTGGCGACCCAGAATCGCAAACACAATCGCAATCGGGAACACTAAGATAATCAAAACGGGCCACGCCCACAGGCTGTTATTGCCTGCTACCAGTGCAGCTAACGCAGGAACGGCAAACACGCCAGTGCCTAATAATGACGTCGATAGCAGGCCAATGCCCTGGGCCAGCCCCAGTTCTTGTTTGAGTCCACTCATGGGTTGATATCCGATTGCGCCCAAATTTTGGGCAACTGCGTAGATTTTCGATGGTAGCACAATCAGATTCGCTTATGACGGCGATGAAGAAATTGCGATGAAATGTGAGGTGAATCAGGGTTTTCACCCGATTTTGTGCTGATCAGAATTTTTTTTCTTTTTCCCCCTTGAAGGGGCGAAGCCTCATCCCCATTTCTCTGGTCACCAGCCGGGAAACCACGTAAGCTCCGGCGTCACCCATAACAGATACGGACTTTCTCAAAGGAGAGTTATCAATGAATATTCGTCCATTGCATGATCGCGTGATCGTCAAGCGTAAAGAAGTTGAAACTAAATCTGCTGGCGGCATCGTTCTGACCGGCTCTGCAGCGGCTAAATCCACCCGCGGCGAAGTGCTGGCTGTCGGCAATGGCCGTATCCTTGAAAATGGCGAAGTGAAGCCGCTGGACGTGAAAGTTGGCGACATCGTTATTTTCAACGATGGCTACGGTGTGAAATCCGAGAAGATCGACAATGAAGAAGTGTTGATCATGTCCGAAAGCGACATTCTGGCAATTGTTGAAGCGTAATCCGCGCACGACACTGAACATACGAATTTAAGGAATAAAGATAATGGCAGCTAAAGACGTAAAATTCGGTAACGACGCTCGTGTGAAAATGCTGCGCGGCGTAAACGTACTGGCAGATGCAGTGAAAGTTACCCTCGGTCCAAAAGGCCGTAACGTAGTTCTGGATAAATCTTTCGGTGCACCGACCATCACCAAAGATGGTGTTTCCGTTGCTCGTGAAATCGAACTGGAAGACAAGTTCGAAAATATGGGTGCGCAGATGGTGAAAGAAGTTGCCTCCAAAGCGAACGACGCTGCAGGCGACGGTACCACCACTGCAACCGTACTGGCTCAGGCTATCATCACTGAAGGTCTGAAAGCTGTTGCTGCGGGCATGAACCCGATGGACCTGAAACGTGGTATCGACAAAGCGGTTACCGCTGCAGTTGAAGAACTGAAAGCGCTGTCCGTACCGTGCTCTGATTCTAAAGCGATTGCTCAGGTTGGTACCATCTCCGCTAACTCCGACGAAACCGTAGGTAAACTGATCGCTGAAGCGATGGACAAAGTCGGTAAAGAAGGCGTTATCACCGTTGAAGACGGTACCGGTCTGCAGGACGAACTGGACGTGGTTGAAGGTATGCAGTTCGACCGTGGCTACCTGTCTCCTTACTTCATCAACAAGCCGGAAACTGGCGCAGTAGAACTGGAAAGCCCGTTCATCCTGCTGGCTGACAAGAAAATCTCCAACATCCGCGAAATGCTGCCGGTTCTGGAAGCTGTTGCCAAAGCAGGCAAACCGCTGCTGATCATCGCTGAAGATGTTGAAGGCGAAGCGCTAGCAACTCTGGTTGTTAACACCATGCGTGGCATCGTGAAAGTTGCTGCGGTTAAAGCTCCGGGCTTCGGCGATCGTCGTAAAGCTATGCTGCAGGATATCGCAACCCTGACTGGCGGTACCGTAATCTCTGAAGAGATCGGTATGGAGCTGGAAAAAGCAACCCTGGAAGACCTGGGTCAGGCTAAACGTGTTGTGATCAACAAAGACACCACCACTATCATCGATGGCGTGGGTGAAGAAGCTGCAATCCAGGGCCGTGTTGCTCAGATCCGTCAGCAGATTGAAGAAGCAACTTCTGACTACGACCGTGAAAAACTGCAGGAGCGCGTAGCGAAACTGGCAGGCGGCGTTGCAGTTATCAAAGTAGGTGCTGCTACCGAAGTTGAAATGAAAGAGAAAAAAGCACGCGTTGAAGATGCCCTGCACGCGACCCGTGCTGCGGTAGAAGAAGGCGTGGTTGCTGGTGGTGGTGTTGCGCTGATCCGCGTAGCGTCTAAACTGGCTGACCTGCGTGGTCAGAACGAAGACCAGAACGTGGGTATCAAAGTTGCACTGCGTGCAATGGAAGCTCCGCTGCGTCAGATCGTCCTGAACTGCGGCGAAGAACCGTCTGTTGTTGCTAACACCGTTAAAGGCGGCGACGGCAACTACGGTTACAACGCAGCAACCGAAGAATACGGCAACATGATCGACATGGGTATCCTGGACCCAACCAAAGTAACCCGTTCTGCTCTGCAGTACGCAGCTTCTGTGGCTGGCCTGATGATCACCACCGAATGCATGGTTACCGACCTGCCGAAAAACGATGCAGCTGACTTAGGCGCTGCTGGCGGTATGGGCGGTATGGGTGGCATGGGCGGCATGATGTAATTGCCCTGCACTTCGCAGAAATAAACAAACCCCCGGGCAGAAATGTCTGGGGGTTTTTCTTTTGGTCATCTTTCTAGTATAAGATTCAGACACGGACGACGCGAGTGGCGTCCAGCTCATTGATTATGGGGAATAACATGCACGTAAAATACTTAGCAGGGATTGTCGGTGCCGCGCTACTGATGGCGGGTTGTAGCTCCAGCAACGAATTGAGTGCTGCCGGTCAGAGTGTACGCATTGTGGACGAGCAGCCAGGCGCAGAGTGCCAGCTGATTGGTACTGCGACAGGTAAGCAAAGCAACTGGCTTTCCGGGCAACACGGAGAAGAGGGCGGTTCTATGCGCGGCGCAGCAAACGATCTGCGCAACCAGGCGGCTGCAATGGGCGGTAACGTGATTTATGGCATCAGCAGCCCGTCGCAGGGAATGTTGTCCAGTTTTGTCCCGACGGATAGCCAGATTATCGGTCAGGTTTATAAGTGCCCGAACTGATGTGATCCAGAGGCTGGGTGACAAACGTATTATTGCCTGATGCGCTTCGCTTATCAGGCCTACAGCAGGCATTGCAACTGATTGAATGCTTGAGAATTTGTAGGCCGGATAAGGCGTTTACGCCGCATCCGGCATGACCAACGATCACGTTATCAGTCATTTCAGGCTGGATGGCTCCAGCCTCGCATTAGCAAAGATGAGATTATTTCGCCTGTGGTGCAGTTTTGCTGGTGGATTGTACACGTAAGTGATGCAGCGCGCGTAAGCATTGATCCTGGGTTAGCGGTTGGGCGTTATTCGCCGCTACGGTGCGAACATAGACCTGACATGGCACACCCGCGAGTTTTTTCAGTCGTGGGCTGAAATCAAGCATTCGGCGAGTGATCGCCTCTATTTCTTTACCCGGCGTTGCTTCACGCGTTTTCACCACTGCGCCGCTAAATTGTTCTTTGCCACTTTCATCTTTAAAGCGGTAAAGCACCGCCAGATAATGGTCGAACAAGTTATGTTTCCATTCCGGTTGGGAATAGGTGTCATATTCCAGATTGCCATTGTCCTGGCAGTCAACGTCGTATAACGGCAGGAAATCTAACAGTGAGGTAATACGTAATGCCAGTTCACGCATTTCCGCATTATTAATTGCATGAATGATTGCTCGCGCCAGCATTTCAATCTGCAACTCATTGACGACTAACTCACATTTGCTACCGTCATGTAGCGTTAATACGAAGGTAAGATTTTCGCCTTGATTATCGGTAAGTTCCAGCGTGTTAACCCGACGATTAATATCGGCATTTTTAAGCTCATCAACCAGAATTTCTGGGATGTTTTCTGCCATTTTCTTAATGACTTTATCGCGAGCTTGCTCATACTGAAGGCGTGCAGCAGCATCCAGTTTATGCTTTTGATGCAGACGACTTTCCAGCGCAATCAGCAGGTCGCGCAGTTCCATGACAGACATAAAGAACAACGATTCTTTATTGCGAGGTTCTTTAATTTTCAGCGCCAGTGCAATGAAATTATTACTCTTGCGAATAACACCGGTATTAACACCCTTGATGCTTATGGCCATGTAGGTTCTCCCTAACCATTTCTCAATTAAATAATTAATTTTAATTTATAAGCCAGATAAATGGGCTTGGTAGTAATAGTTGTTAAAATAACATAAATAGCCGTGCTCACTCTATATAAACAGAAAAGA
>NZ_JBQZXC010000109.1:0-12033 GCF_053555815.1 Shigella sp. SIG6
GCAAAACGTTCGCCAGAAAAGTGTTCCCCGGTTGCGCGCCGATGACGATCAACTGAAAGCGCCCGAGGCACTGGCCCGACTAAAAGGGTTAAAAAAAGATGCTACTCAGGTGAGCAAAAACCTGCTCCCGCGTCTTGAAGCTGCCCTACGTACCACCCGACGCTGGTCGCTGGCAGATTTTCATTCTCTGTTTGTTAATCATCCCTTTACCCGTCTGGTTACCCAGCGATTAATATGGGGGGTTATCCGGCAAATGAACCGCGTCGTTTACTCAACGCCTTTCGTGTGGCCGCAGAGGGGGAGTTCTGCAATGCGCAAGATGAGCCAATTGACCTGCCTGCGGACGCTCTGATTGGCATTGCCCACCCGTTAGAAATGACAGCAGAAATGCGCAGTGAATTTGCACAGCTTTTTGCCGATTACGAAATTATGCCGCCTTTTCGCCAGTTGTCGCGCCGCACGGTGCTGCTCACACCTGACGAGTCAACCAGTAACAGCCTGACTCGCTGGGAAGGTAAATCCGCTACCGTTGGGCAACTTATGGGAATGCGATACAAAGGCTGGGAGTCAGGTTATGAGGACGCATTTGTCTATGACCTGGGTGAGTACCGGCTGGTCCTTAAGTTTTCACCCGGTTTTAACCACTACAATGTTGATAGCAAAGCGCTAATGAGCTTCCGTTCTCTTCGAGTGTACCGTGACAATAAATCCGTCACTTTTGCCGAACTTGATGTGTTTGATTTGAGTGAGGCGTTAAGCGCACCTGACGTCATTTTCCATTAAAACAAAGCGGGCAGTGATGCGACTGCCCGTTATCTACACGACTTACCAGCGGGGAAAGCGATGATCGTGCAAAAAGAGCTGGTTGCTATTTACGATTATGAGGTCCCTGTACCTGAAGATCCGTTTTCCTTCAGACTTGAGATCCATAAATGCTCTGAATTATTTACAGGTTCCGTCTACCGACTGGAACGGTTCCGGCTACGTCCAACATTTCATCAACGTGATCGAGAGGATGTTGACCCGCTAATAAATGATGCGTTGATTTATATAAGAGATGAGTTTATTGATGAGCAAAAATTACGAGGCGAATCACCTGAACCTGTAATAGTAATTTTTAATTGTAAACTACAGAATATATTCAACCAACAAATAGAATTATATACTCTAGATAATTCAAGTCGCAGCACATGCAACTTGAAGTATGACGAGTATAGCTTTATTAAAGGGGGGAACGGTATTCCCCCTTAGATGCGTTTCAATTTGCCCGTTACTTCAACAAATCAATCAACCGTAACAGAGCCACTAATAGCTCCAGTACAGCAATGAGCACGGTTAACTTTTGTGTCAGCGTGTCCATCCGCTCTCCTTATTAAGGAGCACAACACCAGCACCTTACCCTTACACTGCCTGTCGATACTGGTTTACGTTTGTTGAGTCGCCATGTTGCACTCCGGATCAGAGCACTACCTGCGGCACCACCCGTCCGGTAGCCAGGACTTGAAATGGGTTCGATCCGGCGCAACTTCCCAACAGTCAGGATTATAAATCTCATTATCTTAATTGCAACACTGTCCAGAGGTGGTTATAATTCGTTCGTTGGAACACGATGTTGCACAGGCAGTGGTGTTAGGCCTGAAAATAGTAAATAAAAGAACCTGCCTCACCAGCAGGTTTTTTTATTTACTGTGATCTGCTTTCCAGATATTTTTCGCTCAAACAACTAATGCGCCAAACATTTATTGCGCGTAAAATATCGTTTATTTCATTACTACATTTCAGGGATGAATATATGTCACCGCAGAATAATCATCTGCAGCGTCCGCCTGCTGCTGTGTTATACGCCGATGAACTGGCAAAATTAAAACAAAATGATAACGCACCTTGCCCGCCCGGTTGGCAGTTAAGTTTGCCTGCGGCCCGTGCTTTTATCCTTGGCGATAGCGCGCAAAATATTAGCCGTAAAGTGGTGATTAGTCCCTCCGCTGTCGAACGTATGTTAGTCACTCTTGCCACCGGACGCGGTTTGATGTTGGTGGGGGAACCTGGCACCGCAAAATCTCTCCTGTCTGAATTACTGACAACCTCTATTAGCGGCGATGCCGGGTTAACCATCCAGGGCGGCGCATCTACTACCGAAGATCAAATCAAGTACGGCTGGAACTACGCCCTGCTTATCAATCATGGTCCATCAACGGAAGCGCTGGTCCCTGCCCCGCTTTACCAGGGAATGCGCGACGGCAAAATCGTCCGTTTTGAAGAGATAACGCGTACACCGCTGGAAGTGCAAGACTGTCTGTTAGGTATGCTTTCTGACAGGGTGATGACGGTGCCGGAACTCACTGGTGAAGCCAGTCAGCTCTATGCGCGAGAAGGCTTTAATATTATTGCCACTGCCAATACCCGCGATCGCGGCGTCAATGAAATGAGTGCTGCGCTAAAGCGTCGCTTCGATTTTGAAACTGTCTTTCCGATTATGGATTTCGCCCAGGAGCTGGAGCTTGTCGCCAGTGCTTCGGCGCGTTTGCTGGCCCATAGCGGTATTCCGCATAAAGTGCCTGACGCGGTACTGGAGTTACTGGTCCGCACCTTCCGCGATCTGCGTGCCAACGGCGAAAAGAAAACGTCAATGGATACACTAACAGCGATTATGTCCACCGCTGAAGCCGTGAACGTGGCCCACGCCGTAGGCGTCCGCGCCTGGTTTTTAGCGAATCGCGCAGGTGAGCCAGCCGACCTGGTGGACTGCATTGCCGGAACCATCGTCAAAGATAACGAAGAAGATCGCGCTCGTCTGCGCCGTTACTTCGAACAGCGTGTCGCCACACATAAAGAAGCTCACTGGCAGGCTTATTATCAAGCCCGCCACCGCCTGCCGTGAGGAAAGATGCATGAGCGAGCCGTTAATTGTCGGCATCCGGCATCATAGTCCGGCCTGCGCCCGGCTGGTGAAATCGTTAATCGAAAGCCAGCGGCCACGATACGTGTTGATTGAAGGCCCGGCTGATTTTAATGACCGGGTAGACGAACTGTTTTTAGCCCACCAGCTTCCGGTAGCTATTTACAGTTATTGCCAGTATCAGGACGGTGCAGCCCCCGGGCGTGGTGCCTGGACGCCATTTGCTGAATTTTCGCCGGAGTGGCAGGCGCTACAAGCCGATCGTCGTATTCAGGCACAAACTTACTTCATCGATTTGCCTTGCTGGGCGCAGAGTGAAGAAGAGGACGATTCGCCTGATACGCAAGAGGAAAGCCAGACCTTGCTGCTGCGTGCCACCCGCATGGATAACAGCGACACCCTGTGGGATCACTTGTTCGAAGATGAAAGCCAGCAAACTGCATTACCCTCTGCACTGGCGCACTATTTTGCCCAACTGCGGGGCGACTCCCCCGGCGATGCTCTCAATCGTCAGCGCGAAGCCTTTATGGCCCGCTGGATTGGATGGGCGATGCAGCAAAATAATGGCGACGTGTTAGTTGTCTGCGGTGGCTGGCACGCTCCGGCACTGGCAAAAATGTGGCGCGAATGTCCGCAGGTAATTAACACGCCAGAATTGCCGTCGCTGGCAGATGCCGTTACAGGTTGTTATCTCACCCCCTACAGTGAAAAGCGCCTTGATGTGCTGGCAGGATACCTTTCAGGAATGCCTGCCCCGGTCTGGCAAAACTGGTGCTGGCAGTGGGGCTTACAGCAGGCGGGAGAACAACTGCTAAAAACGGTTCTCACCCGTTTGCGCCAGCACAAGTTGCCTGCTTCGACCGCGGATATGGCTGCCGCTCATCTGCATGCGATGGCACTGGCACAGTTGCGCGGTCATACACTACCGTTACGCACTGACTGGCTGGATGCCATAGCAGGATCGCTGATTAAAGAAGCCCTGAATGCGCCGTTGCCGTGGAGCTATCGCGGCGTTATTCATCCCGATACCGATCCGATTCTGCTAACGTTGATAGACACATTAGCGGGTGACGGATTCGGTAAACTTGCCCCTTCTACGCCACAACCGCCTCTGCCAAAAGATGTCACTTGCGAACTGGAACGTACCGCAATCTCTCTTCCGGCGGAGCTTACCTTAAATCGCTTTAACCCCAATGGACTAGCGCAAAGTCAGGTGTTACATCGGCTGGCAATACTGGAGATCCCAGGGATTGTACGCCAGCAGGGAAGCACACTGACACTTGCAGGCAACGGTGAAGAACGCTGGAAATTAACCCGCCCGCTTAGCCAGCATGCGGCATTGATTGAGGCCGCCTGCTTTGGTGCCACACTCCAGGAAGCCGCACGCCATAAATTAGAAGCCGATATGCTGGACGCGGGTGGAATCGGCAGCATTACCACATGTCTTAGCCAGGCGGCGTCAGCGGGTCTGGCGTCCTTCAGTCAACAATTACTGGAGCAACTCACATTATTAATCGCCCAGGAAAATCAATTTGCCGAAATGGGCCAGGCGCTGGAAGTGCTATATGCCTTATGGCGGCTGGATGAAATTAGCGGTATGCAAGGCGCGCAGATATTACAAACGACGTTATGCGCGGCTATCGATCGCACGCTGTGGCTGTGTGAATCCAACGGCAGACCGGATGAAAAGGAGTTTCACGCTCACTTGCATAGCTGGCAAGCGTTGTGTCATATCCTGCGCGATCTACATAGCGGTGTGCAACTCCCCGGCGTTTCGCTTTCTGCGGCGGTAGCCTTGCTGGAGCGACACAGTCAGGCGATTCATGTCCTGGCACTGGATCGCGGCGCGACTCTTGGTGCGCTGATGCGTCTGGAACATCCCAACGCTAGTGCCGAAGCGGCGCTGACGATGCTGGCGCAGTTATCCCCGGCACAATCCGGCGAGGCGCTGCACGGTTTGCTGGCATTAGCCCGTCATCAACTGGCCTGTCAGCCGGCATTTATCGC
Organism: Shigella sp. SIG6; assembly: GCF_053555815.1. NCBI lineage: Bacteria > Pseudomonadati > Pseudomonadota > Gammaproteobacteria > Enterobacterales > Enterobacteriaceae > Shigella > Shigella sp. SIG6. The sequence continues at coordinate 4,907 of NZ_JBQZXC010000109.1, forward strand.
CGGTTTCAGCAGTCATTTAAATCAACTAAGTGATGCCGATTTTACCAATGCCCTGCCCGATTTACGCGCGGCAATGGCCTGGCTACCGCCACGAGAACGCGGGACGCTGGCGCATCAGGTGCTTGAGCATTATCAACTGGCGCAACTTCCCGTTTCGGCACTGCAAATGCCGTTGCATTGTCCACCGCAAGCCATTGCACATCATCAACAACTCGAACAGCAGGCACTGGCATCGCTGCAACACTGGGGAGTTTTCCATGTCTGAACTGAACGATCTTCTGACCACCCGTGAGCTACAACGCTGGCGATTAATTCTTGGCGAAGCGGCAGAAACGACGCTTTGTGGGCTGGATGACAACGCCCGGCAGATAGATCACGCGCTGGAGTGGCTGTATGGGCGCGATCCTGAACGGCTCCAGCGTGGTGAACGCTCTAGTGGATTAGGTGGCTCAAATCTCACCACTCCTGAGTGGATCAACAGTATTCACACGCTGTTTCCGCAACAGGTGATTGAGCGGCTGGAAAGCGATGCCGTACTGCGCTACGGCATTGAAGATGTGGTGACAAATCTCGACGTGCTGGAACGTATGCAGCCTTCCGAAAGCCTGCTACGCGCCGTTTTGCACACCAAACATCTGATGAACCCCGAAGTACTGGCTGCCGCCCGCAGGATTGTGCGCCAGGTTGTGGAAGAAATTATGGCGCGACTGGCAAAGGAAGTTCGTCAGGCTTTTTCTGGTGTCCGCGATCGTCGTCGCCGCTCATTTATTCCACTGGCGCGAAACTTTGATTTCAAAAGTACTCTGCGCGCCAACCTGCAACACTGGCACCCGCAACACGGCAAGTTGTATATCGAATTCCCCCGCTTTAACAGCCGCATTAAACGCCAAAGCGAGCAATGGCAACTGGTCTTACTGGTTGATCAAAGCGGATCGATGGTCGATTCGGTGATCCACTCTGCGGTGATGGCGGCCTGTTTATGGCAGTTACCCGGCATTCGTCCCAATCTGGTGGCGTTTGACACAAGCGTCGTTGATCTCACGGCAGACGTTGCCGATCCGGTAGAGTTATTAATGAAAGTGCAATTAGGCGGCGGAACCAATATCGCCAGTGCCATGGAGTATGGTCGGCAACTTATTGAACAACCTGCAAAAAGCGTCATTATCCTCGTGAGCGATTTTTATGAAGGGGGTTCATCATCATTGCTGACGCACCAAGTGAAAAAGTGTGTCCAGAGCGGCATCAAAGTGCTGGGACTGGCAGCGCTCGATAGCACAGCAACACCTTGCTATGACCGCGATACGGTCCAGGCGCTGGTTAGTGTCGGCGCACAAATAGCCGCCATGACACCGGGCGAGCTGGCATCATGGCTTGCGGAGAATCTTCAGTCATGAATTCACTACGTCCGGAATTATTAGAACTGACACCGCAGGCACTGACGGCGTTAAGCAATGCCGGTTTTGTTAAGCGCAGCCTTAAGGAACTGGAAAATGGCAACGTCCCTGAAATCAGCCATGAGAACAGCGCTTTAATCGCCACCTTCAGTGACGGTGTCCGTACCCAGCTGGCGAACGGCCAGGCACTGAAAGAGGCTCAGTGCACCTGTGGGGCCAGCGGCATGTGCCGTCATCACGTGATGCTGGTGTTAAGTTATCAACGACTTTGTGCTACCGCCCAGCCTACGGGAAAAGAAGAGGAATGGGATCCGGCAATCTGGCTGGAAGAACTGGCTACCCTTCCCGATGCCACCCGCAAACGCGCACAGGCGCTGGTCGCTAAAAGCATCACCATTGAGTTGTTCTGTGCGCCGGGTGAAATTCCCTCTGCCCGCTTACCGATGTGCGTTTTTATTCCCGCAGCAGTATTCGTTTCGCCCGTTGTGATTGTATTGAAGGCACACTTTGCGAACATGTCGTACTGGCAGTACAGGCCTTTGTCCAGGCAAAAGCGCAGCAAGCGGAATTGACTCATTTAATCTGGCAGATGCGCAGCGAACACGTCACATCATCTGACGATCCGTTTGCCAGCGAAGAAGGCAAAACGTGTCGTCAATATGTTCAACAACTAAGCCGGGCATTATGGCTGAGCGGCATCAGCCAGCCGCTTATTCACTACGAGGCCGCTTTCAGCCGCGCGCAGCAAGCAGCGGAACGCTGCAGCTGGCGATGGGTGAGTGAATCGCTACGGCAACTGCGCGCCAGCGTTGATGCCTTCCACGCCCGCGCCAGCCACTATAATGCCGGAGAATGCTTACGTCAGCTTGCGGCATTAAACAGTCGATTAAATTGCGCACAAGAGATGGCCCGGAGCGACAGTGTTGGTGAAGTTCCTCCTGTGCCGTGGCGCACGGTCGTTGGCTCTGGCATTGCCGGAGAAGCAAAGCTTGATCATCTGCGGCTGGTGTCTTTAGGTATGCGTTGCTGGCAGGATATTGAGCATTATGGTTTACGCATCTGGTTTACCGATCCCGACACCGGCAGTATTTTGCACCTTTCGCGCAGTTGGCCGCGAAGTAAACAGGAAGACTCACCGGCAGCTACGCGTCGGCTGTTTAGTTTTCAGGCTGGCGCACTGGCGGGTGGGCAAATTGTTTCACAAGCAGCAAAACGCAGTGCCGATGGCGAGCTGCTGTTAGCTACCCGCAACCGCTTAAGCAGCGTTGTACCGCTGTCGCCTGATGCCTGGCAAATGTTGAGCGCGCCGTTACGCCAGCCGGGCATTGTGGCTTTGCGGGAATATTTACGCCAGCGTCCCCCCGCCTGCATACGGCCTCTTAATCAGGTCGATAACTTATTTATTCTGCCGGTCGCTGAGTGTATTTCGCTCGGTTGGGATAGCAGCCGCCAGACGCTGGATGCGCAGGTAATCAGCGGCGAAGGTGAAGATAATCTGCTGACGTTATCACTGCCAGCCTCAGCCAGCGCGCCTTATGCCGTTGAACGCATGGCGGCGCTTTTGCAACAAACAGACGACCCCGTGTGTCTGGTTTCTGGCTTTGTCAGTTTTGTTGATGGGCAATTGACACTGGAACCACAGGTAATGATGACAAAGACTCGTGCCTGGGCGCTGGACGCAGAAACTGCGCCTGTGGTGGTATCACTACCTTCTGCCAGCGTTCTGCCTGTGCCGTCTACTGCTCATCAGTTGCTGATGCGCTGCCAGGCGTTACTTATTCAACTGCTCCATAACGGCTGGCGCTATCAGGAACAGAGCGCTATTAGTCAGGCAGAGTTGCTGGCGAATGACCTCACCGCGGTGGGTTTTTATCGGCTGGCACATGTGTTGGCACAATTTCGTAATACAGAAAGCGAGGCACGGGTAGAAGCAATGAATAACGGTGTTTTGCTTTGCGAACAATTATTCCCCATGCTTCAGCAACAAGGATGAAATAGTGCTTTTTACTAAGAGTTCTACTCCAGTTCCGGACTGCTCACGCCACGGTATTAGGCATATCCTATATAGCCCCTGGTGAGAGTCACCAGTTTCTTGATTAAATAAAATGGAGTTTTACATGAAGGCTTTCAATAAGCTGTTTTCCCTCGTTGTTGCATCTGTTCTGGTTTTCTCTCTTGCTGGCTGCGGTGACAAAGAAGAATCGAAGAAATTCAGCGCCAATCTGAACGGCACTGAAATTGCCATTACCTATGTCTACAAAGGTGACAAGGTGCTTAAGCAATCTTCTGAAACCAAAATTCAATTTGCCTCCATTGGTGCAACCACCAAAGAAGATGCTGCCAAGACACTTGAGCCGTTAAGCGCCAAATACAAAAACATCGCGGGTGTTGAAGAAAAATCAACCTATACCGATACCTACGCGCAGGAAAACGTGACTATCGATATGGAAAAAGTGGATTTTAAAGCCCTGCAGGGTATTTCAGGAATCAACGTTTCTGCTGAAGATGCCAAAAAAGGTATCACTATGGCGCAAATGGAACTGGTGATGAAAGCCGCTGGTTTTAAAGAAGTGAAATAATCTGTCGGCGGCCATGTTTCGCATGGCCGCCATACCCGTCTTAGCTTTTCTTCACATGCTGGCGCGCTGCCAGTCCACGCAGAAAATAACGTAAAAATTGATCGCTGCATTCGCGGAAGTTTTTATGATCCGGTGCGCGCATCATCGCTGTAATTTCCGGCATCGAAACGCGGAACTGCTGTTCGGTGAGGATAGCCAGAATGTCATCGGTTTTCAGCGAAAACGCGATGCGTAATTTTTTCAGCACGATGTTGTTATTAATGCGACGTTCCGGCTCCAGTGCCGGAGCAGACTCATCCTTGCCGCGTTTTTCATAAATCAGGCCATTGAGGAATGACGACAAAACAATGTCCGGACAACGCTGAAAACCCTCTTCGTCTTCTTTACGTAGCCAGACGGCGATCTGTTCCGCGGTGGCTTCGACATTATCCAGCGCCAGAATACGCACCAGGTCATTATTATTGGCTTTCAAAATGTAGCGCACGCTGCGCAGAATATCGTTACTTAGCATGAGGCCTTCAGGTGTTGATGAGGCAAAAAGCCATTTTAGCAGTCTTTTACAGGCCAATCGCCTCTTTTAAGCTTTTCAGATAACGGCGGCTGACCGGCACGGTTAAGCCATTACGCAAAATCAACTCGGCCTGGCCGTTATCTTCCAGACGAATCTCCTGTAAATGCGCGAGGTTAACCAGATACTGACGATGGCAGCGCAGTAGTGGTGTACGACTTTCCAGGGTACGTAATGTCAATTCGGTAAAGCCCTCTTTCCCTTCGTGGCTGGTAACGTAGACACCGCTCATCCGACTGCTGACAAATGCCACATCTTTCATTTGCAGCAAATAAATCCGACTATGCCCCGTACAAGGGATAAATTTCAGCGCCTGTTGATTTTCCGGTAACAGCGAAACATCCTGCTTGCTGCGCTCCTGACGCAATCGCGCCAGCGTTTTCTCCAGTCGCGCTTCATCAATTGGCTTCAGCAGATAATCAAAGGCATGTTCTTCAAAGGCTTTAATAGCGTATTCGTCAAACGCAGTGAGAAAAACAATATACGGGCGATGTTCCGGGTCAAGCATCCCCACCATTTCCAGACCACTGATGCGCGGCATCTGGATATCGAGAAACAGCACATCCGGGCGCAGTTTATGCACCGCGCCGATCCCTTCCACGGCGTTTGAACACTCTCCAACGATTTCAATATCGCTCTGCTCCTGCAAAAATATACGCAGGTTCTCCCGTGCTAACGGTTCATCATCGACAATTAAGACTTTAATCATGCCTCGTCCCTCCATGGTAGTCGTAACGTTATTCGGGTGTAACTATCAGGCTCACAGGCGACGCTTATTCCATAGTCATCGCCAAACCGTTCACGTAAACGCTTATCCACCAGATTCATCCCCAGCCCACAGGCATTGGTTACCGGTTGATACAAACCGGCATTGTCTTCGATCTCCAGCATCAAATGTTGCCCCTCACGTCGGGCTCTGATTGCCACTCGCCCTGTATCCAGCAGTTGTGATGTCCCATGTTTAATGGCGTTTTCCACTATCGGTTGCAGGGTAAACGCGGGCAATTGCTGCTGGGATAATTCTTGCGGAATAGCAATGTTGACCTGCAACCGCGACTGGAAGCGCGCCTTTTCAATTTGCAGATAAGCGTTCACATGTTCAATTTCGTCGGCGAGAGTAACAAACTCCGAAGGCCGCTTTAAGTTTTTGCGGAAAAAAGTGGAAAGATACTGCACCAGCTGGCTGGCCTGTTCGCTGTCGCGGCGGATCACCGCTTTAATGGTGTTAAGCGCATTAAACAAAAAATGAGGATTCACCTGGGCGTGAAGCAGTTTGATTTCTGACTGGGTGAGCATCGCTTTTTGCCGCTCATATTGCCCGGCAAGAATCTGCGCCGAAAGCAGTTGCGCAATCCCTTCGCCCAGCGTGCGGTTTATTGAACTGAATAAACGGTTTTTGGCTTCATACAATTTGATGGTGCCCATCACGCGCTGATTTTCGCCACGCAACGGAATTACCAGCGTCGACCCCAGTTTGCATTGCGGATGCAAAGAGCAACGATAAGGTACTTCGTTGCCATCAGCGTAGACCACTTCACCGGTTTCAATCGCTTTTAAGGTGTAAGTCGAAGAAATCGGTTTGCCGGGTAAATGGTGGTCGTCACCAATTCCGGTAAAGGCCAGCAATTTCTCTCGATCGGTAATCGCGACTGCACCAATATCCAGCTCCTGATACAGCACCTGAGCCACTTTCATGCTGTTCACTTCGTTAAACCCCTGTCGCAAAATGCCTTCCGTCGAGGCTGCCACTTTCAGCGCAGTGGCAGAAAAAGCCGAAGTGTATTTTTCAAACATCGCGCGTTTATCGAGCAATATACGCATAAACAGCGCCGCGCCGACGGTATTGGTGACCATCATTGGCGCAGCAATATTACTCACCAGACGCACCGCATCTTCATAAGGTCGGGCGATCGCAAGGATGATCAGCATTTGCACCATTTCAGCGACGAACGTGACGGCACCGGCGGTAATGGGGTTAAAGACTTTATCAGTGCGCCCGCGACGGATCAGGATGCTGTGTACCAGGCCGCCGAGCAATCCTTCAACGATGGTTGAGATCATGCAACTTAGCGCGGTCATGCCCCCCATCGAATATCGATGTAAGCCGCCGGTCAGACCAACCAGCCCACCGACGACCGGACCGCCGAGTAAGCCGCCCATTACCGCGCCTATCGCACGGGTATTGGCAATAGAATCGTCAATGTGCAACCCAAACCAGGTGCCCATGATGCAGAAGATGGAAAAGACGATGTAGCAGAGAAATTTATGCGGCAGACGAACCGTGACCTGCATTAACGGTATGAATAATGGCGTTTTACTCATTAACCACGCAATGACTAAAAAAACGCACATCTGCTGAAGCAGCAGCAACACCAGATTAAAATCGTACATACCCGCAAACCACACTTCCCTTTAAAACGCGTAACATACATTGCCTGCGTTTAACTTTCTTTGAACTCTTGCAGAAAAATGAGAATTCGTGAGTACGATCACTCAAAATCGCCTGGCAAAAATAAAATCACCCTATAGATGTAATGCCGATCAGTTAAGGATCAGTTGACCGATCCAGTGGCTGTGTAAGAATCC